>JAJRUY010000196.1 GCA_024277555.1 Gammaproteobacteria bacterium
CCCCGCCGGATAGGAAGAATCTGATTTCATGACACATAAAGTCGAAGAGCTGTTACATATCATGGCGCGCCTGCGTGATCCGCGCAAGGGTTGCCCCTGGGATCAGAAGCAAACCTGGGAGAGCATTGCGCCATATACGGTTGAAGAAGCCTACGAAGTAGCGGATGCAATTGATCGGGGGGATTTTTCCGGACTGAAAGATGAACTGGGGGATTTGC
The DNA here is from genome assembly GCA_024277555.1 of Gammaproteobacteria bacterium. Classification (GTDB taxonomy): domain Bacteria; phylum Pseudomonadota; class Gammaproteobacteria; order Chromatiales; family Chromatiaceae; genus Thiolapillus. Next base: position 219 of record JAJRUY010000196.1, read on the forward strand.
TGTTTCAGGTGGTGTTTTATGCGCAAATGGGCGCCGAACAGGGGCTGTTTGATTTTGATGACATCGTGGATGCAGTTTGCGAGAAAATGATCCGCCGCCATCCTCATGTATTTGCCCGGCAGCAACCTGGGAATGATGCGGTGCTGAAAGATGCCTGGGAGCAGGAAAAGTCCCGGGAAAGAGCTGCAAAAGGTTTGGGGAATAGCGTGCTGGATGGAGTTGCCCAGGCTTTGCCTGCCCTGATACGCGCAGACAAGTTGCAGAAACGAGCTGCCAGAGTGGGCTTCGACTGGCCGGATGCCGGGGGCGCCATGAGCAAAGTTGAGGAGGAGCTGACAGAGGTGCGGGAAGCACTGGAAAAGGGGAGTCAGAAAGCGCTGGAAGAGGAAGTTGGTGATCTGCTGTTTGCAGCGGTCAATGTGGCCCGGTTGCTGGGCCTGGATGCAGAGCAGGCTCTGCGCAAGGGCAACAGGAAGTTTGAACGGCGTTTTCAGCGTATGGAGCAACATTTGAGGCGGGCGGGCAAGGAGGACTTGAGTACCTTGACCCTGCAACAGCTGGAGCAGGCATGGCAGCAGATCAAGGAAGGGGAAAAATGAAGATGCCGGCCAGGCAAGGCTATCTGCGCCATATTCACAGCTGCAATCCCCCGGTCAGGGAGCCGTTTGTTCCCTGGTTCATCGGCAATCAGGTGGTGGGATGGATGCGCCCCTGGCTGGTGGGCAGGTTGCGCGGTTATTCCACACTATTCGAGGTGGGGGAAGATCGCGTTGTCCTGTCCGCAAAGCTCGGGAGTTTTGCCGACCGCAGCGCCGCGCTGGCGGGTGTGGTAGAACAGCTGGCCGGACAAGGATTGATTACGGCTCCCATGGGAGAGCTCTATCCCGTGACCCCTGCCGGGAGGCAGGCCGCGCTATGCGTTATGGATCGCGCTGCGGCGGCGTATTTCGGGGTGCGCGCCTTTGGCCAGCATCTCAATGGCTTTGTCCGCAAGCAAGACGGGCTTTACATGTGGCTGGGACGCAGAGCCAGGGATCGCCTGATCTACCCCGGTAGCCTGGACAATATGGTGGCGGGCGGTCTGCCCTGGGGCGTCAGCCTGGAGGAAAACCTGCACAAGGAATGCAAGGAAGAAGCCGGGTTGCCGGAAAATGTGGCTCGTCAGGCAGTTCCCGTGGGCCTGGTCAGTTACAATCAGGTAGCGGAAAGAGGCTATAGACCGGACATACTGTATTGTTATGATCTGGAACTTTCTTCGGGGTTTGAGCCTCAAAATACCGACGGAGAGGTTGAATCCTTTATGCTGTTGCCCGTAGAGGAAGTGGCCCGTCTGATCCGGGAAACAGACGAGTTCAAACTCAATTGCAACCTGGTTGTTATAGATTTTCTCCTGCGACATGGTTACATTGGACCGCAGGATGATGAATACCTGGAGCTGGCGATTGGTCTGAGGCCTCCCCTGGGTGCCGGCCTGGCGGTAAACCGGGAATAGAAGCGGATGTATTGTTTATGAAGAAAATATTGATCCATTGGTTGGGCATTTGTTGTTTGCTGGTTTTCAGCACGGCTACCCCTGCGCTGGTAAAGGAGGTTTCTCCCGATGCCCTGGTTCCTGATAGCGTTCAGCGAGAGACTGCGTTGATCGTCAACAGAGTGCTGGAAAAATACCACTACCGAAAAGTGGTTCTGGATGATGCGCTGTCCAGCAGGATACTGGACCGGTATTTGAAAGCCCTTGACTTCAACAAGAGCTTTTTTACCCAGCAGGACATCCGCGCATTCGAAAAATATCGGTATAAACTGGATGATGCCATTGCCAGCGCCAAGCTGGATCCGGCATTCGACATTTTCCGCAAATATCGTCAGCGCGTTGACCAGCGCCTGGATCTTGCATTGAGCCTGTTGGAAAAGAACGACTTTGATTTCACCCGGGATGAAACCTATCGCTTTGATCGGGAAGATGCTTCCTGGGCGAAAGACGAAGCGCAAATCGGGGATCTGTGGCGCAAGCGGATGAAAAATGACATCCTGGGATTGCGCCTGGCTGGCAAAGACGAAAAAAAGATCAGGGAAACCCTGGAAAAACGCTACAAGACCATGCGCCGCAGAATTCACCAGTGGGATGCGGACAACGTATTTCAGACATTTATCAATGCCTATACCCTCAGCATCGAGCCGCATACCGCCTACATGTCTCCCGAGCGTTCGGAGAATTTCGATATCTCCATGCGCCTTTCCCTGCAGGGAATTGGTGCAGTGCTGCGCAGTGAAGATGAATACACCACTATTCAGAAAGTGGTTCCAGGCGGCCCGGCAGACAAGAGCGGCCAGCTGCAGATTGGTGACCGCATTGTTGGCGTAGCCCAGGGCGAGGATGGAGAAATGGAGGATGTCGTCGGTTGGCCGTTGCAGGATGTGGTGGAAAAGATTCGTGGCAAGAAAGACACCATCGTGCGCCTGAACGTATTGCCGAAGGCTGCAGGTGTTGGCGCCCCGGCAAAAACCATTTCCATCGTGCGGGACAAGATCAAGCTCGAAGATCAGGCGGTCAAATCCAGCATCATAGAGGCAGATGGCATGCGCTTTGGGGTGATCAATGTGCCCGCGTTTTATCGGGACTTTCGCGGCCAGGCTGCGGGCGCCAAGGATTTTCGCAGCACCACCCGGGATGTGCGCAGGCTGATCGCCGAGCTGCAAAAGGAAAAGGTAGATGGAATTATTGTGGATCTGCGCAACAATGGTGGTGGTTCGCTGACGGAAGCCACGGAACTGACCGGCCTGTTTATTCCTTTTGGCCCGGTGGTGCAGGTGAAAGACTCCCGGGGAAACATCGACGTGGAGCGCGACACAGACCCGGAGGAAGTATATAGCGGCCCGTTAGCGGTGCTGGTGAACCGCAACAGTGCTTCTGCATCAGAGATATTTTCTGCGGCCATTCAGGACTATGGCCGTGGATTGATCGTTGGTGAACCGACCTTCGGCAAAGGTACTGTACAAAGTCTGGTGGATCTGAGCCGGTTTGCCAGGGGAAAAGATGACCTGGGGCGCTTGCGCCTTACCATCGCCCAGTTTTTCCGGGTGCAGGGTGGCAGTACTCAGCACAAGGGTGTGGTTCCGGATCTGCTGTTTCCCACTGCGGAAGGATCCGGCAAGCACGGTGAGCGTTCGCTGGACAATGCCTTGCCTTGGGCAGAGATCAAGCCCGTAAAGTATCGTCAGCTTGGCGACCCAAAACTGTCCATGTTGCAGCGCAAGCATGAACAGCGGGTAAAGCAGGATCCGGCTTTCCGTTTTCTGATCGAACAGAACCAGGAAATCAACAGAATGCGGGAAAAGAACGAAGTGTCGCTACTGGAATCCGCACGCAAAAAAGAATGGAAGCAAAGGGAGCAGCGTGCGCTGGAGCGGCGCAACAAGCTGCGCGCCCTGCGTGGCCTTACCCCCCTTGCCAATCTGGATGATGGTGACGACGGTGCTGCTGCTCATGAGAAAGATCCAGAGGGCATTAACCGTATCATGCAAGAAGAGACAGCAAGGATTCTCGCGGACTACATTCGTCAGATCCAGCCTATAACCGCGCAGGCGAACTGACCTGGATGCCTCCAGGCTCGCCATCGGTACAGGGGCAGCTTGCCCTGATTTGCAAACAGGGCAATCCTGCATTACTGGCCAGTGGCCTGTTTGGGTTGGAGAAGGAAAGCCTGCGGGTGACGGAGGCTGGCGGCATTGCGCTCAGCCCGCATCCGGCGGTGCTGGGTTCAGCCCTTACCCACCCCCATATCACCACTGACTACTCGGAAGCATTGCTGGAGTTCGTCACTCCCCCGTTCCAGGAATTCTCCCAAGCCCTGGACTGCCTGCAAAACCTGCATCTGTATGTGCAGAAGAACCTGCGGGATGAGTTTTTGTGGGCTACCAGTATGCCCTGTGTGCTGGCAGGTGAAGATAGCATTCCCATCGGCAGGTACGGAACTTCCAATCATGGTCTGATGAAGTATATCTACCGGGTGGGCCTGGGTTACCGTTACGGACGGGTGATGCAGGTTATTGCCGGTGTGCATTTCAATTATTCCATTGCGGAAAATTTCTGGCCCATGTACCAGAAACTGCTTGGCAGTCATGAACGTCCAAGAGATTTTCGTGATACCCACTACATGGGCATGGTGCGCAATCTGCAACGCTATGGATGGATCATCCCTTACTTGTTTGGCGCATCACCGGCGGTTTGCCGGTCGTTCTTTACCGGCAAGGAGCCGGATTTGTTGGTGTTCGATGATACGACCTATTACGAACACTATGCCACCTCCCTGCGCATGGGGGATATCGGCTACCAAAACCGCCGGGAAGAAGGTATGGGGATCAAGGCTTGCTATGACAGCCTGGACGACTATGTGCAAAGCCTGGCTTGCGCCACCAAGACCCTCTGTCCGGTATGGGCAGAGATTGGTGTGAAGGTGAATGGAGAATACCGGCAGTTGAACGCCAACCGCTTGCAGATTGAAAACGAGTATTATAGTTCTGTGCGCCCGAAACAGCCCCCCGCCGACATGGAAACCCCTAGCCGCGCCCTGAAGGAGAAAGGCATTCAGTATGTAGAGCTGCGTTCCCTGGATGTCAATGCCTATCATCCCCTTGGCGTTGAGGACCTGCAGCTGCGCTTCTTGCACATGTTTTTGCTGTATTGTCTGCTGCGCCCCAGTTCTGCAATCAGCAGTGTTGAGCGCAAAGAAATAGACCGCAACCTGCTCTGGGTAGCGCATCAGGGCCGTGATCCCCTGCTGAAGTTGCAGCGGGGAGGCAAAGCAGTATTGTTTCGTGACTGGGCGAGTGAGTTGCTGGAAGCGATGCAGCCTTTGGCGCAAGTGTTGGCAACTGAGAAAAAAGATACCGGTTACACTGATTCCCTGAATCGGCAACGGCAGAAAATCGTGGATGCGGATCAAACGCCATCCGGCCGGATGTTGAAAGAAATGCGGGAAAGTGGCGAAGGGTTCTATCAGTTTGCCCGGCGCCTGTCTCTTGAGCAATGGCGGCATTTTTCTTCGCAACAGCTGGATGATTCCTTTCGCGACCAACTGCGGGAGCTGGGCTTGCAATCCCTGCAGCAGCAGCGCGAGCTTGAAACAAATACCAGGGAAAGCCTGGACAGTTTCCTGCAGAGATATTTCTCCCAGCAGATCTGACCCAGGGCTGTTAACAAACTTCTGGTCAAGCCTCCACCCCTGGAGTCGTGTGCCGGAATGATACGAATGGACTTGCTAGATATAATGATTTGACCTGCCCATCCCAGCGCAATCCACGTCGCTTGAGATGGGCAGGTCAAAACATCATGCTAGCCCGGATATTTCACCTGGACACTGAAATAACAACATAAGATGCTGTTTTTATTAACCATTGCATCTATATTAGCAAAGTGCAATATGTTGCCGGGTGTTCGTTAAGTCCGCCCTTGCACCGATCTTGTTGCCCAGAGACGATATTTCTTCACTCATCAATAGCTTGGGCTATTGATTCGATCAGAAATTCGCCTCTGAACAACAATCTCGGCACAATCATCGGACTTCCAGGTGAAACATC
>JAJRUY010000012.1 GCA_024277555.1 Gammaproteobacteria bacterium
CGAAATACCACTACCTCCATGTACTGCCAAACCAGATTCCTTATTTAGAATCAACAATAGATTATCTTCGTATAATATTGATTTTTCGATTTTTTTAATCTGCCAAGATGGTGGTTCACCCTTTTGCAAAGAACTCGGCAAGCGTACTGGTGGAATACGCACTACATCTCCGGCAACCAGCTTTCTACCTGCCTTGGCCCGCCCCTTGTTCACCCGCACCTCTCCTTTGCGCAACAAACGATAAACCAGCGTTCTGGGCACCCCTTTCAACTCCCGCAAAAGGAAGTTGTCAATACGCTGACCATCACCGCGTTCATCAACAGTAATGTATCGCACTTGCGCAGGTGTGTTGTTCATCGTAACGGGTTAAATTGCCAAGTAGGGAAGCGGGATTATACGCGCTGCAGAAAAAACCTGCGCACACCCAGGCATGAGATAAATGGAAGCCTGCTCTACGCATCCACAAATCATCTATTTATAGCGAAATATCAATGACTTAAAGGCGCTTTCAAAACAAGCACCTGCAAAAACTTTGGTTTTTCCCCAAAAACAAGCAAGATAATTTGAACTATGTTGCTGATTTTTGGTATATTTCACCAACCGAAGGCAGCTATGCCTGCCTTCCAGTAACAGGATTTTCCGGTTCTCTGCCATGGCAGGGGGCTACTTGGGTGAAGGCAGCTCTTTAGCGACCCGTGAAGGTAATACCGCTTCCGGCCGCGGCAGGCCTGCCACATCCCCCACTGAAATCATGAGATGGGCATCTCATTAATTCTGTTTGCGCATAGATGCCAGACATGAAATTAGTTAGAGCTGCCCATATGTTGATTTCAACCAATACGAGACCACCAGCGCCTGAAGCGGTGGTCATGGATAGCTTATTTTAAGTTGTACAGAGTGCCTGACCAGAACCCGGAATGGTTGCTGGCGCACAGAGGAAAAACGCATATAGACCGTGCTTGTTCAGACCAACCGAGCAACCACCAAGGAAAAGCTGCTTGAGCTGACCGGGCATAACCCCGGTACTCTCACCCATATGCCTAGCGGCACAGATCGGCATTTCATACCATTTTGGTGATGCCCTGGCATACACCAGAAGCCATCTGCAAGCCCTCCCCTGTCCGGCGCACACTGTGTGGCTTTTCACAGGACAATACATAAAATGAAAAGAATGCTGATCAACGCAACTCAGCCTGAAGAGTTGCGCGTGGCCATTGTTGATGGCCAGAAACTCTACAACCTGGACATCGAAAGCCCTGGCCGGGAACGAAAAAAGGCCAATATCTACAAAGGTAAAATTACCCGCGTCGAACCCAGCCTGGAAGCCGCCTTCATCGACTACGGCGCCGAACGCCACGGCTTCCTGCCCCTCAAGGAAGTTGCCCACAGCTATTTTAACCCGAAATCCCTGGAAGGAAACAAGCGCCCCAGCATTCGCGAAGCGCTGCATGAAGGCCAGGAAATCATTTTCCAGATCGAAAAAGAGGAACGGGGCAACAAGGGTGCAGCCCTGACCACGTTCATTTCCCTGGCTGGCCGTTATCTGGTGCTCATGCCCAACAACCCAAGGGCCGGCGGCGTTTCGCGTCGCATCGAGGGTCAGGAGCGTACCGAGCTGAAAAAAGTCATGAGCCAACTGGAAGTACCGGAAGGCATGGGGCTGATCGTGCGCACCGCCGGAGTCGGAAAAAGCCCGGAAGAACTGCAGTGGGATCTGGACTACCTGCTGCAGCTCTGGGCCGCGATCGAGGCCTCGACCAAAGAGCGCAAGGCGCCCTTCCTGGTGTACCAGGACAGCAATGTCATTATTCGCTCCATGCGCGATTATTTGCGGGCAGATATCGGTGAAATTCTTATCGACAACCCGGAAGTTTATGCCCAGGCCAGGGAATTCATCGAGCAGGTGATGCCCAGATACCTGAGCAAGCTGCACCACTATGATGATGAAGTTCCCCTGTTCTCCCGTTACCAGATCGAGTCCCAGATCGAAACCGCGTTTCAGCGGGAAGTGCGCCTCCCTTCCGGTGGCTCCATCGTCATTGATCCTACAGAAGCACTGACCTCCATCGACATCAACTCCGCCCGCGCAACCAAGGGCAGCAATATCGAGGATACAGCGCTGACCACCAACCTGGAGGCTTCCGAGGAAATTGCCCGGCAACTGCGCTTGCGCGATATGGGCGGCCTGTTCGTCATCGACTACATCGACATGCGCCCCTCCAAGAACCAGCGCCAGGTGGAAAACCGCCTGCGCGAAGCCATGAAAGAAGACCGCGCACGGGTGCAGATCGGCCGCATCTCGCGCTTTGGACTAATGGAAATGTCCCGCCAGCGCCTGCGCCCGTCCCTGGGGGAATCGGCCCACCAGGTCTGCCCCCGCTGCGACGGCCAGGGTCATATTCGTGACGTGGAATCCCTGGCCTTGTCCATTCTGCGCATTATCGAAGAAGAGGCACTGAAAGAAAACACCGGCCGTGTACAGGCACAGTTGCCCGTGGAGGTAGCCACCTTCCTGCTGAACGAAAAGCGCCAGCCCATTTCCGAGGTGGGACAACGCCACAACATAGACGTGGTACTCATCCCCAACAAGCACCTGGAAACACCTCACTACAGCATCGAGCGCATTCGCCGCCAGGATCTGCCAGAAGATGGTGATTCCAGCTACAACATGATTGCCGAACCCGATGTGGCAATCACTGCCAGTCAGGAACAGCAGCGCAAGCGCGTTGAGCAACCGGCGGTACAAAACATCAAGCCGACTGCCCGTCAGGTTCTGCCGGCGGAAGAGGAAGGCTCTCTGGCAACAAAGGAACACAAACCCGAAGGCGGCATCATCAAGCGCCTGTTTTCCATTTTTGCCTCAGCTGATGAAGAGCAGAGCAAGGAAGAGGAGCAACAACCAAAACCGGTACAAGATCGCAGCAAAAGCCGCAGCAGCAATCATCGTCGAAGCAACAAACCAGACAACAGAAAAAGCGAAAAATCATCCCAGGCAAAAGGCAAGGCCCCGCAGAAAAAACCTGCCGCGCAACAAGCCAAGCCTTCAACACCGGCTGACGAAGCCACTGGCACGGAGAAAAAGGAACAGCAGGATGGCCGCCGCAACGCAAATACCCAGAAGCGCGGCCGCCGTGGAGGTCGCGGACGCGGATCTGGTGCCCGCCAGAGCCAGGCTCGCCAGCAGGAAGCCACCGACAAGAATACCGCCCCGGCCAAGGAAAACACGCCGGAGCAAGCTCAAAAGCTTCCTGCCAGCGATACCGGCGCACAACCTTCTGCAAAGCCACAGGAGACGCCAAAGGAAAAAGGCGAACTCAAGGTCAAGCGCACCATTTCCTCCGGCAGCCTGAAATCCAAATCCTCAGTCCCCCGGCTGGATGAAATCAAGAAAGACGACTCTAGCGCCGCTCCGACTGAAAAGCCTGCCGGGGAAACAGGGAAACCAGAAGCTGCAACGCCAACCGAGGCAAGCAGCAGCGCTACAGCCAGCTCCACAGGTGCTGCCGAAGCAGCACCACCAAAACCCACCGCGAAGCCTCCCGCGCCGGTTAGCGAACAACCAACTGTGGCAGCAAAAGCCACCAAACCTGAAAAGCCACAGGAAACTGCAGGCGTCATCACTGCAGGCAGCACGGCTGCAAATCAGCCGCCAGCCGCAGAGACGACCAAAGACAAGCCGGAACGCAAAAAAGCCAGGCCCACCAAGAAAAAGGTAACCAAGAAGAAGGCCGCCAAGAAAAAAGCATCTGCACGCAAACCCGCCAACAACTCTTCAAAAGAAGAAGCTACGCCAGCGGCCACGCCATCCGAGCCGACTCCGGAGGCCAGTCCAAAACCAGAGACGGGCAAGGAAGGTGCAGCCAAAGCCACTGGCAAAGATACAGGTTGACTAGCCCGGATATTTCACCAGGACACTTAAATAACAACATAAGATGCTGTTTTTATTAACCATTACATCTATATTAGCAAAGTGTAATGTGTTACCGGATGTTTGTTAAGTCCGCCCTTGTGCCGATCTTGTTGCCCAGAGACGATATTTATTCACTCATCAATAGCTTGGGCTATTGATTCGATCAGAAATTCGCCTCTGAACAACAATCTCGGCACAATCATCGGACTTCCAGGTGAAACATCCGGGCTAGCCCATTGCAGCAAAAACAAAGGCCGCTCTTTTCCAGAGCGGCCTTTTTGCTTGATCAATGTCAGCTATGAAAAATGGCGCTGGCGTATATCCGCCATCAACCCCCTGGATGCCTCTTCAATCATATCAATGACCTGATCAAAACCACGATCACCGCCATAGTAAGGATCAGGTACTTCCCGCATCCCATAGTCCGGGGCAAAATCCATGAACAGACACAGCTTTTCTTCCGCTTCCACCGGACACAGGTCATTGAGGATAACGAGATTCTCGTTGTCCATGGCCAGAATATAGTCAAAACGATGGAAGTCCCCGGTTTCTACCTGGCGGCCACGCAAATCCGAAAGATCAATATTCCGGCTCACTGCTGCTGCCTGGGCGCGGGGATCCGCTGAAGCACCCACATGGTAGGCATGGGTGCCGGCGGAATCGATTTCTATCTGCTGTTCCAGCCCTTCATCCTGCACCAGCTGCCGAAATATGCCGTGTGCGGTGGGAGAGCGGCAAATATTGCCCATGCAGACGAACAGCACACCAATCTTGCCCTGACTATCCATCGATCACAGCCTCGTAACCGGCATCTTTCACCGCCGCCAGCAATGCAGCCGTATCCACATCACCCTCAACCACCGCTGATCCTGGCTCCAGAATCACTTCCACCTTGCTGACGCCGGTAACAGCTTCCAGCTTCTTTCTGGCATGCGCCACACAATGATCACAGGTCATGCCTGTAATATTCAGTCTGATTTCCCTCATTAAAATATACCTTGCTACTCAGGTTTAAAAAAACGCAAACGATTGGCATTGGTCACCACGGTTACCGATGACAACGCCATGGCTGCGCTGGCGAACATGGGTTCGAGCATCCAGCCCGTCAGCGGGTAAAACACCCCTGCTGCCAATGGAATGCCGGTAACATTATAAATGAAGGCGCCAAACAGGTTTTGCTTGATGTTGCGGATGGTTGCGGTGGAAATGGCAATAGCCGTACTGACATTGGCAAGGGAATCACCCGCCAGGGTTATATCTGCATTGTCTATGGCCACATCCGTGCCACTGCCAATGGCGAAGCCGGTATCAGCTTGGGCCAGTGCTGGCGCATCATTCACGCCATCTCCCACCATGCCGACTTTATATCCCTGCATCTGCAGCTGCTTGACCACGGCAAGCTTTTCTTCCGGCATGACTTCACTGTGCACTTCTGTAATGCCCAGCTGTTGCGCCACTGCCTGCGCAGTAGCTCCATTGTCTCCGGTACACATAACCAGACTAATACCCAGCTGTTGCAGCGCCTTCACCGCCCTCGGCGTGTCTTCACGAATCGGATCCTTCAAAACCAGCAAACCACCCAGCTTGCCGCCATGGCTCAGCCAGATGGGAGTGCCGCCAAGCAATGCTTCCAGCTCCGCCGCCTGTTGCAGATCATGCGGAATCTCTACGCCAGAATCACGCAGGTAGTGCTGGTTGCCAAGGACGGCCAGTTCACTATCGATTCTTGCCTGAATGCCCCGGCCTGAGACAGCCAGAAAATCATCTACAGTACGCAGGGGCAGCTCTCTTTCTCTGGCCGCCTTATTGATCGCCTCAGCCAGCGGATGCTCTGACTGGCTTTCCAGGCTGGCCGCCAGAGTCAATAGTTCATCCCTGCCAACACCTGGGGATGGATAGACTCCGGTCACTTCCGGCCTGCCCTGGGTCAGGGTTCCGGTCTTGTCCACAACCAGGTGCGTAAGTTTCGATGCGCTTTGCAAGGCTTCGCTGTTGCGTATCAGAATATTCAGCTGCGCCGCCCTGCCCGTTCCCATCATAATGGCGATAGGCGTGGCCAACCCCAGGGCGCAGGGACAGGCAATCACCAGCACGGCAATACCAGCGGTGAGCGCATAGGCAAGAGATGGTTCCGGGCCAAAAAAATACCAGACATCAAAAGCGCTGAATGCAATGACAATGACAATGGGCACAAACACCGCAGATACCTTGTCCACCAGGCGGGCAATACCCGGCTTGCTCAGCTGCGCTTTCTTCACCATTTCGATGATATGAGACAGGGTGGTTTCGCTGGCAGGATTGCTGACCCGAAGCACAAAGCTGCCATTGAGGTTGCGGGTGCCCCCAATTACATCATCTCCCGCCTTTTTCTCCAGCGGAATGGATTCTCCGGTAAGCATGGCTTCGTCAATACTGGAACTGCCTTCCGAAATCACACCATCGATAGGCACTGTTTCTCCGGGGCGCACCCGCAGGAAATCCCCAGGACGCAATAAAGACACGGGCAGCTCCACCTCTTCCTCATCCAGTACTACTCTGGCGGTTTTTGGCGCCAGCTTGAGCAGGGAACCTATGGCTTCACTGGTGGTGCGCTTGGCGCGGATTTCCAGGGCATGACCCAGTTGCAGGAAGGCCAGAATCAGCACAGCAGCATCCAGATACAGCTTGGGTTCTCCGGGAATGAAATTCGGGTTGATGATAAAGATTGCCGATGAGAGCCAGGCGGCGGAGGTTCCCAGGGCAACCAGGGTATCCATGTTGGCAGAAAAATGGCGTGCCTGACGGACGGCGGTGCGGTAGTAGTTTCTGCCGCTGAACCACATGGCAAACAACACGATGAGGGCGATCCCGGCCCATATTGCCTGGCTGCTCACTCCCAGAGCCGTTTGCCCGCTTTTCAGGTGAGGCAATACGCCACTGAGTTCCCCTGCCATAAGCAGGCCGCCAATCAGTCCGGCAACGCCTGCACGCTGCCAGGAGCGGCGAATTTCCTGCTGGGCCTTTCGCGCCTGCTCCACATAGGGATCGACAAACTTTTCTTCGACAGAAGCCCGTATACCATGATCCCGCAAGCGCAGCACCAGTCGTGCAGGATGCTCCGCAGTTCTTACCGTAATAATCGGCCACTGCTTTTCGACGATTTCCACTCCGGAAAAATCTGCCAGCAGCGCTTTCATGCCCTGCTGTGCATTGCTATCTGCGGCAAACACCAGCCGGAACTCATCGGCGGGGGCATGGCTGTCCTGAAGGCGGGCTTCATAGCCCTGGTCAATGATTGCACCGATGACGGCCTGGGGATCACCGCCATGAACAATGGCATTTTTCTCCAGCAGGTTCACGGCGGCCCGGGTTACTCCCGGAACCGCCTTGATCGCTTTTTCCACGGCTGCAACACAACTGGAACAGGTCATGCCGTCAATGGCCAGTTCATAGCCATCATCCCGGACTGCCGCTTGCTGCAATTCCACCGGATAACCCTGGTCTGCAATGGCGTCGATAACCGCCTGGGGATCACCGCCCACCACTTGCGCGGTCTGGTTCACCAGATCCACAGCCACTTCCCGGACACCATCTACTGCGAGAATGGCCTTTTCCACCCGCCCCACACAGCTGGTGCAGGTCATCTCCCCCACCGACAAGGTATAGGCGTCGGCCAGCGAGACAGGATGGAAGGATGCGTTCTGCTCCTGGGGCAAGGAGCGGCTTTCCGGAATATCCGACACGGGCGCTGCCTCATACCCGGCTTCGCCAATTGCCTCGATCACTGCATGGGGACAGCCACCCCGAACCCTAACCATGCCTGCTTCCAGATCCACCTTGGCATCAGTGACCCCTTGCACGGACTGCGCCGCTTCTTCCACCCGTCCGGAGCAATGCCCGCAGGTCATCCCTTGCACACGCAGGAGATATCCTTCAGGAACAGAACCGTCTTCAGCTTGCATTGGCGCAACCTTTCATCATCAAATCAGCGAAAAGCCTCTGGTCTGCCAATGCTACCAGAGGCTCTCCGCCCGCACCTGTTTTTCAGGTCTTTGCTAAATGGCACTTAACTTAAGCCCAAAGCCATGGTCATCCCGGCATATGACCCCATGAGCCGGAATAGATGACAGAACTCAAGGCTCCTGATCAACGGCTGGCGAAGACACTCATCTTGCCGGTGCTGGAAAAGGTAATGATGTCATAGGGATCCTTGCGGAAGCCTTCCATGCCGGGAGAGCCCATGGGCATGCCCGGCACGGCGATACCAACCACTTCCGGCTTTTCTTCCAGCAGGCGTTTTACCACGTCTGCGGGCACATGCCCTTCAACCACATAGCCCCCTACTTTGGCTGTGTGGCAGGAGCGCAGCCGCTTGGGGACACCCAGCTTGTCCTTTACCGGTGCTACGTTGTGTTGCTCATGAACCTCCACATCGAAGCCGTTTTTCCGCATATGGTCAACCCATTTCTTGCAGCATCCACAAGTTGGACTCTTGTACACCACCATCTCTGCAGCCTGCACCGCCTTGGGCATAAACAAATATGTCCCAACGGCGGCAAAGCCACCCATAAACATCAGCAAGGCAATTGCATAACGACTCTTGCGCTGTATTGTTTTTTGCTCATTCATCTTTTCTCTCCTGTTCAAAACCACAAGCGGAAACCCGCTACAAACTCAACACCACTTACTTCGCCACCTTCATCCCTGGCATAGTCGGCCGTATTGCCAAACTTGCGCCACCAGTTGACGCCGATATAAGGGGCAAACTCCCGCACGATTTCATAGCGCAGGCGCAGCCCTGCTTCCAGCCCGGACAGCCCGGAGCCTATGCCTACTGCTTCATCATCTTTGCTATGCAAGCTCATCTCAAGTCCTGGCGACAGAATCAACTTCTGCGTGAACATGTATTCATATTCCACAGCCAGGCCGGCAGCCAGACGCCCGGATTCACCCACATAGGCGGTAGCATCCACCTCAAACAGATAGGGCGCCAGCCCCTTTAGGCCAAAGGCAAACCAGTTGCGGTTTGGCTCGGGACGAAAGTCATGCCGCCACCCAGCCTGTAAATCCCAGAAGGGTGCAACAGCCCTGCTGTACAGCAACTCTACGCTCCCTTCCTCGGTTTCGCCGCTCATCCGCTCGCCTTCGGTTTTGAGCCAAAGCTTGTTCAGATCCTTGCCCGCCCAGGCTTGGGCGTCCCAGACCAGGGCAGTGCCTTCATCCGCATCACGCAGTTCTAGTTTGTCCACTTTCAGCATAAACAGGAGCGGATCATCGCTCATGCCGGCAACAACATTGCCACTGAAGGCCAAGGACAGTAATACCATATTGATATGTTTCATTTCATTCCTCCTCAGCTGACCTGGACTTCACGGAACATGCCCGGCATGTGATACAACAGATGGCAGTGATAGGCCCATCCTCCTTCTGCATCCACTGTCACCCGATAGCTGATGCGGGCACCTGGCTGCACGGTTACCGTGTGCTTGCGGGGAATGAAATCATTGTCGCCGGTTTCCAGGTCACTCCACATGCCATGCAGGTGCATGGGATGATTCATCATGGTGTCATTGACAAAAGTGATGCGCAAACGCTCACCCATCTTCCAGCGCAGGGGCTCGGCATCGGCAAACTTGACGCCATCCATAGACCACATATAGCGCGACATATTGCCTGTCAGGTGCAATTCAATTTCACGATCCGGATCACGGGGATCATCGGTGCCGCGAAGGTGTTTCAGGTCTGCATAGGTCAGCACCCGCCGCCCATTGTTTCTCAGACCAACACCCGGATCACTCAAGCGGTATTGGGGCGCTTCAGCCCGCATATCTACATGCGGGCCATATTCTGCCGACCCATGAATTGCCTTACCTGAAGAAAAATCCGAGGGATTCACCAGCTTGCTGCCGGCAGCCATCTGTCCCATTTGATGCTGGTTGTGATCCATGCCCTGCATGTTCATGCCACTCATATCATGTTGGCTATGATCCATACCCTGCATATCCATACCCTGCATATCCATACCACCCACGCCACTCATATCCATCCCCATGTCGGCATGGGTAAGATTGGGCACTGCATCCACCAGTGGAACTTCAGCGGCCATGGAAAGATCAGGCGTGAGCGTACCCCGCGCATAGCCGGAGCGATCGATAGACTGGGCGAAAATCGTGTAGGCGCCATCGTCAGGCTCAACAATGACATCATAGGTTTCCGCCACACCAATCCGAAATTCTTCTACAGAGACCGGTTGTATATATTGGCCATCTGCCGCCACCACTGTCATTTTCAGGCCCGGAATACGCACATCAAAAAAGCTCATGGCGGAGCCGTTGATAAAGCGCAGGAGGATTTTCTCCCCTTTGCGGAACAGCCCCATCCAGCCATCGGCAGGCGTCTGCCCGTTCATCAGGTAAGTATAGGTATAGCCTGTCACATCCGCGAGATCCCGCTGGCTCATGCGCATTCGGTTCCACATTTTGCGGTCGGACCAGGTGCGCGCCAGCCCCTTTTCCTTGAGGTCTTTCATCAAATCCTTGTGAGTGCGCTCATTGAAGTTGTAATAGTGGCTGAGTTTCTTCAGCTTGGCATATACCACCGCAGGATCTTCATCGGTCCAGTCAGAAAGCATGACTACATAGTCACGGTCATAG
>JAJRUY010000197.1 GCA_024277555.1 Gammaproteobacteria bacterium
CGGTCTGATTTTCCCTGATTTTTCGTCACATAGCGCCCACTATGCTCCTCAAAATCATGAAAAATCATCCTCGCTGTCCCACTTTTTCGCTTCGATCCCCATAAATCCGACAGACTCCTAGGGGAAGAAATTGCCGAACAAGCCGTCTCTCCGTAGTGCCCGATTCCCGCCTCGGTTCTGGCTTCCTGCTTCACTCTAGACAACTGCTCGACAACTGCTCCTGCGTTGTTCTACTACGATACATCCCTGTATCTATCCTGCGTTGTTCTACCTTCTTCGCCCATCCCTGGAGTCGTGCGCGGGAACGACGAATAGAGAGATAGCTGAGCGTTATCAGTAATCACTAAATAAATTCTTCAACTGGGCGCGATTTTACACCACCCACGGCCTAATACCAACCAAAACACTCGGACATTATCCATCCATTCTGTGAGATAATGAAAAGTTGTTCGGGAACTTAACAGACTACCCCAAATTCAATGAGAAAAATACTGGTTACCAGCGCCCTGCCCTATGCCAATGCGCCCCTGCACATCGGTCACATCGTGGAATATACCCAGACTGACATCTGGGCGCGCTTCCAGAAGATGCGCGGCAACCAGTGCTGGTACATCTGTGCCGATGATTCTCATGGCACCCCTATCATGCTCCACGCCCGGCAAAAAGGCATCACGCCGGAAGAGCTGATCGTGGCCATGTCAGAGGAACACCAAGCGGATTTTCGGGATTTTCGCATCGGCTTCGACAACTATCACTCCACCCATTCCGACGAGAACCGGGAGCTGGCCAGCCTTATCTTCGAACGCAATCTGGCTGCGGGCCACATCAGCAGCCGCAATATCATCCAGGCATATGATCCAGAGGAAAAGATGTTTCTGCCTGATCGCTTCATCAAGGGCGAATGCCCCAAGTGCGGCGCAAAGGATCAGTACGGTGATAACTGCGAAGTCTGTGGCGCCACCTACAGCCCCACAGAACTGAAAAACAGCTATTCCGTGGTCTCCGGCGCCAAGCCCGTAGAGAAAGAATCCGAGCATTTCTTCTTCAAGCTGGCGGATTTCGAGAACATGCTCAAGGAGTGGACCCGGAGCGGTCACCTGCAGCCGGAAGTGGCCAACAAGCTGGACGAATGGTTCGAGGCAGGTCTGCGTGAATGGGACATCTCCCGCGATGCACCCTATTTCGGCTTCGAAATTCCTGGCCACCCGGGCAAGTATTTCTATGTCTGGATGGACGCGCCCATTGGCTACATGGCCAGCTTCAAGAATTTCTGCAACAAACAGGGGCTGGATTTCGACGAGTACTGGGCGGAAGATTCCGACACCGAGCTATATCATTTCATCGGTAAGGACATCATCTATTTCCACGCCCTGTTCTGGCCCGCCATGCTGGACGGCGCAGGCTTTCGCAAGCCCACCACCATTCACGCTCACGGCTTTCTTACGGTAAACGGGCAGAAGATGTCCAAGTCCCGGGGCAGCTTCATTCAGGCACGCACCTATCTGGATCACCTCAATCCCGAATACCTGCGCTATTACTTCGCCGCCAAGCTTGGTTCCGGCGTGGATGATATCGACCTGAACCTGGAAGATTTCGCCCTGCGGGTCAATTCCGATCTGGTGGGCAAGGTAGTGAACATCGCCAGCCGCTGCGCAGGTTTCATCAACAAGCGTTTCGACGGTAAATTGTCCGATGAGCTTTCCGAGCCGGAACTGTTTCAGCAGTTCACAGATGCCAGCGAAGCCATTGCCGAGCATTACGAAAAACGCAAGTTCAGCCGCGCCGTGCGCGAGATCATGGCCTTTGCGGACAAGGCAAATCAGTACATCGACGAAAAACAACCCTGGGTGGTAGCCAAGGAAGAAGGCCGGGAACAGGAGCTGCAAGACATCTGCTCCATGGGCATCAATTTGTTCAAGGTGCTCATCACCTGGCTGCGGCCCATCCTCCCCGGCACTGCCGGGGATGCAGAAGCTTTTCTCAATCTGGCACCCTTGCAATGGGATGATGCCTGCACACCCCTGCTGAGCCACCAGATCAACAAGTTCAAACCACTGATGACCCGTGTCGATACGAAGAAGATCGAAGCCATGCTCGAAGCTTCAAAAGAAGACATGAAAGCCAAGCCCCATAAAACTGCGGTGCCCGCCAAGACTGAAAAGGAAGAAGCACCCACTATCGCCTTCGAGGATTTCGCCAAGGTGGATCTGCGCGTGGCCCGCATTGTAAAGGCACAAGCCGTGGAAGGCGCAGATAAGCTGCTACAACTCACCGTGGATCTGGACGGCGAAACCCGCAATATCTTCGCCGGCATCAAGGCCGCCTACGATCCCGCCGATCTGGAAGGACGCCTCACCGTGGTGGCAGCCAACCTCGCCCCACGCAAGATGCGCTTTGGCGTTTCCGAAGGCATGGTGCTGGCGGCAGGTCCCGGCGGCAAGGATATCTTTCTGCTCAATCCGGATGAAGGCGCCCAGCCGGGGATGAAAATCAAGTAGTCATGTATACGGGAAGCTGCCTCTGCAGCAAGGTACAGTTTGAGATCCATGGCAAGATAGACAGCATCGTCTATTGTCACTGCTCCCTGTGCCGCAAGGCCCAAGGCAGCGCCTTCGCCACCAATGGCGTTGTCAGGCGCGAAGATTTTCACTTTCTCCAGGGCGAGAATCAGCTGACCTCTTTCGGATCCTCACCTGGCCAGCATAAGCTGTTCTGCAAACATTGCGGCTCGCCCATCATAAGCACCAACACTGCCACTCCGGACAAAGTGCGCATTCGCCTGGGCGCCATTGAAACACCAATTTCCGAGCGTCCTGAGGCACATATCTTTGTTTCCTCCCAGGCCAATTGGGACGAAATTCATAACGGCCTGCCGCAGTATGACGACTACGAACCAAACCGAAAGAAAAACCGGCAATGACCAGAAAACACTACCTTTTTCTCGTTCTCTCCAGCGCCCTTAACGCCTGCAACAGCATGCCCGGCAAAGATGATACACAGCAGCAGATTCTGACCTACGAATGCAGTAACGATTTCCGCTTTACCGCGCACATCAGCGACGGCCAGGCGCAACTGTTTCTGCCGGATAAAACTCTGACCTTGCAGCGCATGGATGGCACGAAAGGCCAACGCTATCTCAGTGAAGACCGTAACACCCTGTTCCTGCGCAAAGGCGACAATGCCGTGCTGGCAACCAGCGCCGGGCATGGCATGCTGCGATGCAAGCAGGCGACGGGAAAACAATGAACCACTTCACCACAAAAATGGTCTGATTTAAATGGACTTGCTTAAGGGCGCTTCTAATAATTCTGTTTGAGCGACGTGAGAACAAGGCGAAGATCGCAGTAAATGCCCCAGGGCACCTTCTCTTGCGCAAGCGCAATTCACCTTGTAGTAGGCTATTTGCAACGACTGCATGGATGCAGGAGGTACGAGCCCATGGATGGGCGAAGGTAGAACAACGCGGGAGCAGTTGTCGAGAGCGACGCAGGATGCCAATCACGAATTATTAGAAGCGCCCTTAAGCCAAAAGCCTTGTCATTCCGGCGCATGCCGGAATCAAGAAAGCCAGGGACAATTGGCCGCCCCAGACCGCATGTTTCACCGGAATCCAGATTTTTCCCGGAGAGATTTTCGTTCAGATTGTTAGAGCGGACAAAAGTCGATGCCATTCATCGATTTGCGGGCCGTTCGGACAATCTGGGCGGAAAGATCCCGGGAAAAACTGGATAGTGTAGCGGGTGCAAAGTGTAACCCGGAGCAATTCAACGCAAGATAATGAATTATATAGATAAACTCTGATATTTCGAACATTCTGGTGAAATATGCGGGCTAGATCCCGGCATGCGCCGGGATGACAGTTGTTTTTAGGAAACCTCGAATAATTCGTTTTTCGTCACCCCGGCGAAAGCCGGGGTCCATATAAATCAGCAAATTATGAATTCCGGCTTCCACCGGTATGACAATTATTCGAGGCACCCTTGAGATTAAGTGCCATTCCGGTCTGACTTTAATTCTGAGCAGCATTTGTTATTCTCACACGGAAACGGATCTCGATGAAATACACCAAAACCCTCCTGCCCCTGCTGGCCATGGCCAGCATCGGTGCCGCCCAGGCCAAAGGCAGCCTGGAAAATCCCAAACCCGGCGATTACACCAGCGGCATCAGCACCATTTACGGCTGGAACTGCGATGCCAGCCTCATCGAAATCCAGATCGACAATGGCAGCCGAATAAAGGTGCCCTATGGAAGCCGGCGTGCGGATACGGAAAAAACCTGCGGCGACACCAACAACGGCTTTGTCACCCAGTACAACTTCGGCCTACTGAAAAACGGCGAACACCGCATCCGCCTGTACGTTGACGGCGTCGAGCAAAACGACCGAACCTTCTATGTCAGCAACCTGGGAAAGCCCTATATTCGCGATCTGGAGGGCAGCGTTCTAGTTCCCGGTTTCCCAGATGACGAACATGACACTACATTGACCTGGTCAGAAAGCACCCAGAACTTCCAGATCAGCAAGGTGGAATCATCCGGTAACTACCCCTTGCCAGATTTCAACGGCATCTGGGAGGTGGAAAACAGCGCTGGCGATGTGCTGTTTCAGACCACAGCGGGATATAAAGATGGGAAGCCCTGGCTGACGGTCTCCATGCTGGATCTGGACTACAATGACCTGCAGATGTTCTCCGGGATGATCGAAGGAAAAACTGCAACCATCGATGATGAATACAGCAGCTTCGATACCGCCTTCAAAATGAAGCTGGTGAATGCCTCCAAAATGGAAATGACGGTGCTCCACTGCAGGCCAACCACCAGCTGCAACATCCGCGCAGGCGAGGTATACACCCTGTTGCGACAGGACGGTAAAACAAAATAGTTTTTCCGGCCAAGGCCTATTCACCGCCCGCCAGAAAAGCCAGCACGTCGTTGATATCCCGCGTCCGGGCAAAAGGCGGCATGGCGTCCAGAAAGGTATGGCCATAGCTCTTGCGCAGCAGGCGGGGATCGCAAAGTACCAGCACCCCCTGATCGGTGACATCACGAATCAAACGCCCAGCGCCCTGTTTCAAGGCGATGGCCGCTTGGGGCACCTGGTATTCCATGAAAGGATTGCCACCGCTTTTGCGCATGGCCTCCAGCCGGGCCTTGAGCACCGGATCGCCGGGTGAAGCAAAAGGGAGCTTGTCGATAATCACCAGAGACAGCGCCTCGCCCCGCACATCCACTCCTTCCCAGAAGCTGGAAGTGCCCAGCAATACCGCGTTGCCATGCTCCACAAACTGTTTCAATAACTCCGCCTTGGGCGCGCTGCCCTGTACCAGCAACGGATAATCCAGCTTGTCCTGTAGCCAGTCTGCAGCCTGATACAAGGCACGGTAGCTGGTAAAAAGCAGAAACGCCCGGCCCCGGCTGGCCTGCAGCAAGGGCAACGCCAGCTCCATTACCCTGTCTGTATAGTTTGGCGCACTGGGCTCGGGAAAACCCTTGGGCACAAACCACAGAGCCTGCTCTGAAAAGTCAAAAGGACTGTCCCAGCAGGCGGTTTCCGCCTTTTCCAGCCCCAATTGCTGCTGAAAGTGCTCGAAACTCTCACCCACCGCCAAGGTGGCGGAGGTGAATATCCAGGCCGCCGGATGACAGGCCATCTGTCCCTGAAACAGCCCCGCCACATCCAGAGGCGTGCTGTTCAAGCGCACACTATGGCTATGCACCTCAAACCAGCATACCTGCTCAACTGTATTTTCTGGTTCGATGATCTGCCCCAGATCCGCCGCCAGGCTCTGGATGCGACCCAG
Source organism: Gammaproteobacteria bacterium (assembly GCA_024277555.1). GTDB lineage: Bacteria > Pseudomonadota > Gammaproteobacteria > Chromatiales > Chromatiaceae > Thiolapillus. The sequence goes on from JAJRUY010000197.1 coordinate 5,800, forward strand.
GCAGCTGTCCAATCCCTTGCCCCGGCCTTCGATGCTCTTGAGCATCCCCTGCAGAGCTTCCAGTTCCTTTTGCAGGTATTCCAGGGCATTTTGCACATCCGGGTTGCCTGCCACTTCACCCCAGGTTCCGCGCTGGCCATCGTGGCCAAAAGCCAGGCGAAAATCCCGCGCTGCCTTTTCCAGATGATCAACTTGCTCCAGAATTTTTGGCAAATCACCAGCCTCGCGCACATACTCGGCACGAGTATCCCGGCACAGATCCAGAAACTGGCGAGTGCCGACAGAAACACCAAAGAAGTTGCTGGCCACATCTGGAAGCTGATGAGCTTCGTCGATGATATAAGCATCCGCCGCTGGCAGCAGTTCACCAAAGCCTTCATCTTTTATGGAGAAATCCGCACACAGCAAATGATGGTTGATGACCACGATATCCGCTTCCTGGGCGCGCCTGCGCGCTTCCACCAGATGGCATTTGCTGAAAGAGGGACAGTCCGAACCCAGACAATTGTCACCTGTCGAGGTAATCAGGGGCCACACCGCCGAGTCCTCTGGCAGGCTGGTCAATTCTGCGATATCACCACTGCGGGTGGATACAGACCAGCCCTGCACCTGCCGCAAGTGCCGGGCAATATCCCGGCGGTGCCCGCGTACATCCAGCAGGGCATTTTCCATGCGGTGGATACAAAGATAATTGGCCCTCCCCTTGAGTAGAGCCACGCTGGCGGGACTGGCCATAGCATCGCGCAGCAATGGCAAGTCCTTGATAAACAACTGATCCTGAAGATTTTTTGTGCCAGTAGAGACAATTACCTTGGCGCCGGACAGCAGCGCCGGTACCAGGTAGGCAAAGGTCTTGCCGGTGCCGGTGCCTGCCTCGGCGATGAGGCGCCCGCCCAGTTCGACGCAACTGGCCACAGCTTCTGCCATTTCCTGCTGCTGGGAACGCCAGGAGAACCCCGGCAGTACCTCAGAAAGCAGCCCCTGGGGGCCGAGCACCGATTCAACATCAATCATCAATTAGCCCGCATGTTTCACCGGAATCCAGATTTTTCCCGGAGAGATTTTCCGTTCAGGTTGTTCGAACGGGCAAAAGTCGATGTCATTCATCGGCTTGCAGGCCGTTCGGGCAACCTGGGCGAAAAATCCCGGAAAAAACTGGATAGTGTGGCAGGTACAAAGTGTAACCTGAACCAATTCAACACAAGATAATGAATAGTATAGATAAACACTGATATTCCGAGCGTTCTGGTGAAATATGTGGGTTAGCGGGCGCGGCCAATGAGTGCATTGTTGTCGGCACGCAATGCCTGATCCTGCGCCGCAAAGGCGTTGGATTTTGCGGCCAGGCTGGCGGCCAGGGCATATTGTTTCTGTTCAAAGCGCACATGGGCCAGGCGGTTCCACAACACCGGATTTTTCGGCTCGATGCGCAGCGCCCTTTCCAGGCTCCCAGCCGCGGCCATCAGATCCCCGGCCTGCTCTTGCTGCCTGGCCCGGGCCATGAGCGCCCACACCGCGCGACCGGGCGCGGGCCGGGTGTAACTGGGCGTTACCGGCTCACGATAGGCAATGATCTCCGGCGGCTGGTAGCGCCCGGTTGACGGCGCAGGTGCCTCTACCCTGCTCTGAGACGGCACCCGGCTGCCCCTGTCCGGCAACGGGGCAGTCGCGCAACCGGCCAGGAACACGGAAACAACGGCAAAAGGAAAAAGTCTTTTCAACATGGGTTCAACGCATGTATGCAAACATGCTGGCATTGCAGATGAATCATCCCCAAAGAATACCCGAATCTCCGCCCGGATGCAGCGGTTCAGGTCCGATCTGATTGAACCGGCAACGGGATGCCATTCTGTCCTTGGCCATGCGGCGCAATGCCCTGCGGTTATTGCGCCCTACACGGGTTGATTTCTTCCTGCATAAAGCCAATCAATATCCCGGCTTTTCAGCACTTTGGATGATGGAATCATGTGCTCACCCTGCTTGGACTTTTCAGTAGAACTTGCCCCACATCCGAACAATCTAGCCATGATATTTGACCTGCCCCTCTCAACGAACGTGGGTTATGTTGAGATGGGTGTATCCATCACAGAGCCATAATTGAGACGACTGCATGGATGCAGGAGGTAGAGCAACGCAGGAGCAGTTGCCGAGGGCAGGTCATGAAAGAGTTTATCAGCAAAACAGTCATTACAGAGACAGCATCTTCCGTCATTGCCTTGGAAGCAGATCCACCTATGCGGACGTTACCGCACACCGACCCAAGCAGGCAAGAACACCAAGTTGGTGAGCATTTTTTTGGCTTCTTTCTTGGATAAACATTCAGAAAAACATAATGGGCACATCCATCGGAAATAGAGGGAAGAAATTGAACCCCTTGGTTGTGGCTGAGTGTTTCTTTTCAGGAATAGCGATTTTCCTTAACACCACATTTATGTTTGTCGTTGCAACATCTTCCTTGCTCATGCGCCGGAAAGGTGGAGCGAGCGTCAGCTGTTGAAGATGCGGAATACTTTGATGGTCAACTTTGCGGATGCATTCCAGGCAGTCAAAACCATGCTCCTGGAATAGCTCCAGAAACTGGGGTGCGCGCAGGCGGTTGATATGTTTCAATGAATGATTAAACCAGCGGTTCCAAATCCGCTCACTGTATTTCAGGTACTCTAGGTGGTTTCTTCCTGAGCCAGGGGGAGAATACTCATCGGACATCCGAATCCGATGCAGGGCAATCCCTCCCGGTTTCAATATACGCCAGCTTTCTTTCAGCAGTAGAGGAATAACGTCTTTCGGGACGCACTGCAGAACCAGGTTACTAATCACCATATCGACTTCCCCATCCTTGAATGGCAGGGTAGTAGTGTCAAAGGGGGCATGGTAGGATCCGCCAAGTAATTGGCAGGCCTCGGCAAAGCTGTGTGCCTGCTCAATCAGCTGTAGCCGTTGGTGGATCTTCTCGGGCGCTGTGCCAGAGGCACGAGCCAGCTGTTCACTACGATTGCGATATACTTCACGAACCTGCAAAAACAAATCATCTGCAATAAGACAGGAAATGTCGAACGTATCCACCCGAGCGCCGGCCAATCCAAATCCCAGTGGTACTGCAGAGACCCATCCGGTTCCCAGTTCCACGACATGCTGCCCATCCACCCCGCCACACCAGCGACGGCCCATCTTAAGCAATACTTCAGCATTCCTGAAACGGGTCGATGACGAGACTTGTGACAACTCGCCAAACCTCCTTAGCATTTTTTCATAGAGGTGCCTGCCGTGCGGCAGGTGTGAGAATGCATAGCTAATTCCCCATTTCATCCACCATCTAATAGGCATCATAACGATCCTCCGTGTATCAGCTGCATAATTACAGTGAGCCAAGCACAATAATGAATAGGTAAGTGGATGATACAAAAAATATGGTGTGCATGTCAGGTGGGTCAGTTGGCCCACTAGCCCACATGTTTCACCGGAATCCAGATTTTTCCCGGAGAGATTTTCGTTCAGATTGTTCGAACGGGCAAAAGTCGATGTCATTCATCGGCTTGCAGGCCA
>JAJRUY010000198.1 GCA_024277555.1 Gammaproteobacteria bacterium
GCTATCCGGCCGTATTGCCCGGGCCGAGTACCTATACCAGAAATATACTGGAGTTGGCTCTTGCTGAGCAAAACCTTGAAATAACATCATGTATGTCCACCAACTACATGGAAACATTGAAGATGCTTGCAGAGATCAATCTTGGATGGAGCTTGCTGCCAAAAACCATGCTGGAGCAGTCCAACCTGAAAACACTGCCGGTCAAGCTGAAATTGAGTCGCTCCCTGGGGCTGGTGACACATGCCGGACGCACCCCGTCCAACCCGGCCAGGGCTCTTGTCTCCTGCCTGCCATGAAGCTGTTGTTTCCGGCAATTACTGCAGAGCTGAAAGCTATACCCCAGATCCTGACATAGAAACGCGAAATAATGTGCAGGATTTGTGCTTCTATGTCAGGATCTGGGTATACCATCGGCTCGCAACTGGAAACCACCAGGCATCAGTGGCTCAGCTATGCCCGAGCAATGGCAATCGCCCGCAACGGAGCCGGGTAGCCTTCAATGGTCTTGTTAGCATCAGATGGATGCAGAAAATCCTGTAGGGATTCAAACGCCATCCAGTCGGTGCGCCGCTGCTCCCTGGTGCTGGTTGGTGTCACATCCACCACCTGCACATCTTGGTAGCCACAGCGCTGCAGCCAGTTTTTCAGTGCCTTCACGGACGGGATAAACCAGACATTGCGCATCTTGGCATAGCGCCCTTGTGGCACCAGCACGGCATTTTCATCGCCCTCGATCACCAATGTCTCCAGCACCAGCTCTCCACCGGGGCGCAGGCAGCGCCTGAGTTCCAGCAGATGATCCATTGGCGCACGACGATGGTAGAGAATTCCCATAGAGAATACCGTATCGAAGGCCGCCAGATCTCCCGGCACTGCTTCCATGCCCAGTGGCAGGAAATAAACAGCGGGAGGATCTGCCATAAAATGCCGGATGGCATTGAACTGACTCATGAACAACAGGCTGGGGTCGATACCGATCACCAGCTCCGCCCCCTCACCAGCCATGCGCCAGGCATGGTAGCCGTTACCGCAGCCCACATCCAGCACCTTGCGACCCGACAAAGGTTGGATATGGCTCCTAAGCCTTTGCCATTTCCAGTCAGAACGCCATTCCGTATCAATAGAGATACCAAAAACCTCGTAAGGCCCCTTGCGCCAGGGTTGCAGGGTGCGCAAGGTCTGGTAGATGTCGCTGCAGGTTTTTTCATCAATATCCGCTGCCCGCCCAATGCGCAGCGCATCCGCCTTGAGATCAATATCGGCGGCCTTTACATCGGGCAATTGTTGCAGCAGATGCTGCCAGCGGCCCAGATCTCCATGCCGCTCAGCCGCCAGCGCCTGCTCAATCTGCTGCGGTAACATCGCGGCCCAGCCCGGCATCCCCGCTGCGACCAACTGCTGCTGAATGACTTCTACACAAATCATGGTCGGGCGATGAAGGAGACGAAGTTGAAGCATTGAAACCACAGATCCACACGGCGGAAACCGGCTTTGCTCAGACGCTCTCGATGCACGGCAATGGTTTCGGGCACCAGCACTTCTTCCAGAGCAGCGCGCTTCTGGCTGATTTCCAGCTCGGAGTAACCATTGGCGCGTTTGAAGGCATGGTGCAATTCCATGAGCAATTGGTCTTCTGCTTCATCTTGACCGGCAATTTTTTCAGACAGGATCAAAACCCCCTCATCCAGCATACCGGCATGGATATTTTTCAGCAGGGACAGGCGTTCATCCACAGCAAGAAACTGCAGGGTAAAATTCAACACCACTACAGATGCATTGCTGATTTTTACATTGCGGATGTCATTACAGATGGTGGTTACGGCGGAAAGATCATGACGGGCAAACAATTCACCAGCCTTTTCCAGCATGGCTTGGGAGCTGTCCACTGCAATCAGGCAGCAATCCCGATCCGCAAGCTCCCTGCCCATGGATACAGTAGCCGCCCCCAGGGAACAACCAAGATCGTAGAGGTTGCTGTGGGCGACCGCATGCTTTCGGGCCAGAATGCCGATCATGCCGATAATACTGGCATAGCCGGGTACGGAGCGGGAAATCATGTCCGAAAATACCGCTGCTACGCGCTGGTCAAATACGAAACTGTCGATCTTGTCCTGGCGCCGGGCGTAAAGCTGGTCGCGGGATTCAGAGCTGCTCATGAAATTCATCACCATAATAAAAGGTGATTTCTTCATCTTCCGCAATATCAGTTACAGCATACAGATCCAGGCCATCAAATTCCGCATTGAATTCCAGGGCATGATTCAGATAGCGCAACAGATTACGGCCACTGCAGCCGACCCATTTCTCGCTGTCACCTTCAAATTCACATACCCACAACACATACATGCCGTTGCGTGAGGCTTTTGGACCGTGATAGCTGCCAATATACTCCCCGGCTGAAATCAACTTGCGTGCAAACAATCCTGTGCCATGAAGTGATGAGTCTGCGGCATAGACCCATTCCCGCAGCTCACGGTTGTGGTGACGCAAGCCCTGCTTCATGTTTTGACTTTTTCACTCTGCATGGCAAGGTGCTCCTTGCGTCCGGGAACCGCACCCCAGCCAATTTGATGCACCGGCAGACGCTCGAGGTCAAGCTCGCGGCGAATCTCTCCAAGGGTGCGCAGGCCGCCCTCCTGCTCCTTCCACATCACCAGCATTTTTTCCATAAAATCCAGATGCTGTATGCCCTCATTGTCCGCATTGGCTGAATACACATGCCCAAAGGGCAGCACATTGCGGCTTTCTGCATAGAGATACTCATGCACCTTTTCCGGATCGATTTCATCTAGCGCCAGCATCTCGGATAATGTTGGCAGGGTTGTGGGGATCTGGGGACATTGGGAAACCACATTGTGAAGGGACGGCAGGAACGGAAACTTGCCTCGCACGTCGCTGGCATAACGGAACTCCAGGCGCTCCTCCATTGCCAGCAAATGCGCATTCACCTGCCAGCCGGGAGCAGCAAAACGATTTGGCGCGTGGCCAAGCAGCTGCTCAAAGGTTTCCATGCCCAGCGCCAGCTGATAGCTGGTCCAGTCTGCATTGGCGAAAGCAGCCTGCTTGCGCCAGACACCAGCATCGAATCCCATCAGGCCAATTTCATGCCCGGCATCCGCCACCGCCAGCATGGCTTCCTGCAGGGTCATTTCCGGTTTCTGGCGCTTGCCCAAAAAAGATACCGCTTTTTCAACCAGGCCTTTCCCCTGGGAGCTGTATTCCACCGCAAAGAAAAAGCTGGCAATCACCTGATATTCTTCCAGCAGTTTGAGCAGTCGTGGCACTCCCACAGTTGCGGCACTGAGAGTGGATACATCAATTTTCAGAGCGATTCTCATATCACTGACCCAGACTGCAGCCATTTTCGTATATAGCCATGATGCCCTTTATTTCCCCCAATACCTGCTTTAGCCCGCATTTCTCACCGGGCCGGAAGCCCGTTATAGAAAAAGATCGATGATTCAGTCTGTTACCAACAATCAGACAATTGCCAACATTTTCACCCTGTCCTGTTCGGGTTTCCGCCCGATCTGGCGGCGTCAACCCCTGCTCCAGCAAGCCGATATCTGCCCGCAGCGCCTGGCAGCCTTTCTGGCAAAGAATTTCCACTGCTTGATCCACTGGATCAGGTTTCATTCAGGCAGTAAAGAGTCTCTGATTAATCCTGGACAAAGTAGCTTGCGGTTCAATATATTCAGGCTCAAGTCGCAAATCGCATGTAACACCCCAGGGAGCCTTCTCTCGCGCAAGCGCGATTCACCTTGTAGCAAGCTAGAGCCTGCCCCGCGAGTACAGCGGGAGCTTTGGGTATTGCGAAGATTTGCAACGAAGAAACCGGACATTATGGACGCAAGATACGAGTTCATGACTTATTCAGAGGTTCTATAAGCAACAATAGCTGGGCAGGCGCGAATTATGCCACAGGAAAACCCGGGATTCCCGCTAAATACACTATTTTCGATGCAGATACGATATGCCAAGATTGTGCTGGCGATCCATTGCAACAGGGGCAAAACCGTTTGTTCTTTATTTGTTCTTTGTTTGTGCTAGAATAAGAACCAGCAGAGAACAACAGGAGAAACAGAATGAATCACATGACCTATCTTATGCGTGACCAGGTGCGGGATTTGGTGCCAAGTCTCGATGTGCCCATGTTACGCAAAAAGAAATCCAGCGGGTGGAAGAAATTGCGCTCACTTGCAGAAATCGGGGCTTTTGTACTTGCAATACTGGCTTATATCGCCGCCTTGTCATTGATGACCTGATGGCCTTTTATTTCCGGGCAGCAAAATCCATACAAATAAAAACGGGTGCAAAAGCACCCGTTTTTATTTGTATGTCCTGATCAACGCATAGAAAATCAGTATCCAGTAGCAGTTGCCTCTATATCCGTGGCGATTTCTATATCTGCATGTTCGCGCAGGTATTTTCCCAAGAGGCTGAACTGGGCATCTCCTTTGGCCTGGGCCATTTGCTCCCGCATGACCACACGCACAGCTTCCTCGAGTTTGGATGGATCGCCATCCAGAACCCTGCTCACCGACAGCAGAACGTAATCACCATTGTCCAGCGCAATGCCACCAATTGAGGGGCTGTCCGGCTCAGGGCGTGCCAAGCCGAAAGCCGTATCTCTAATGACTGCAGGCAATGTAGTGGAGTTGCGCTTTACTTTGACACCCTGCTCGAGCTTCCACCCCTGCTCTTGCGCCAACTGCGCCAGGCTGGTGGCTCCAGTCTGCAGCGTCTGCAGAAATTCTTCGCCCCTGGCTTTGGCAAGGCTGGATGCTTTTTCACGTTTTATTGTAGCTATGATTTCTTCCTTGACCTCATCAAATGCCTGTGGATGTTCGGCCTCATGCTCAATCACCCGCAGCACCAGAAGTTGATCATCCTCCAGTTCGATAAGTTCACTATTGTGATTTTCCAGCAGAACATCCTCACTGAAAGCTGCTGCTACCACTTTTGGTGAAGCGAGAACACCTTTGCCTCCTTTGCGGTCAAGCCAGTCTGATTGCAGTATCTCCAGCTGCAACACTTCCGCAGCAGGTACCAGGCTGTCCGGGGTTTCGTAACTCAGATCAGCAAGCTGTTCAGCCTTGTCAAACAACAGCTGTTCCGCCTCATTGCGGCGGTAGGCTGTTTCAATTTCCTCGTATAGGGATTCAAAACTCCCTTCACCACCAGATTTGATTTCAGTCACCTCGAGAAGATGAAAACCAAATGGCGTACGCACCGGATTGCCTACCTTACCCACTTCCAGGCTGTAGGCTTGCTCTTCAAATGCTTTTGCCATCAGGCCGGGGCTGATCCAGCCAACATCACCGCCCTGATCCCTGGAGCCGGGGTCATCAGAAAACTCTTTTGCCAAGACTTCAAAGCTCTCGCCACTTTCCAGGCGCTTGGCGATATCCTCTATTTTTGCTTTTGCCGCCTCAACAGCTGCATCATCCGCATTTTCAGAAACCTGTATCAGTATATGCCGCACCCGGCGTTCTTCAGGCGCCTGAAACTCGTCCTTGTGCTGTTCATAATAGGCACGCAGTTTCTCTTCCGTGACATCCAGACCAGCGCCTACCACTGCGGGAGAAAGCAGGATGTATTCTACCTTTACCCGCTCCGGCACCATAAAGGCTCGTGTATGCTCTTCATAATAGTTTTTTGCTTCTTCATCAGAAGGCTGGAAATCACCCGCCAGTTTTTCACCGGAAATGGTCAGGTAGGACATTTCCCGCTCCTGATCACGCAAGCGGATACTTTCGTTCAATTCGAAATCCGTTGCAATGGCTGAAGCTGCGATGCCATTACGCAACTGCTGCATGAGCAGATCCTGACGTACGCTGTCTTCGAAACTGCGCTGGGTCATACCCTGGTTGCGAACCGCAGTATTGTATGCCTGGACATTGAATTTCCCATTGCTTTGAAAATAGGGGATAGACTGGATGTATTGCCTTACAAAGTCATCGCTGATACGCAGATTCCAGTCGTCAGCAGATTCGACCAATACCCGCTCGTTGATCATCTGCTCAATGACCTGTTGGCGCAGCAGCTGGTCATCAAACAGTTCCGGCCGGTAAGCTTTCCCCAGCTGTTCACGCAAGCGATCCCTGAACTCTCTTACCTGTCGCTCCACCTGCCTTTGGGTAATTTCATTGCCGTCAACGCTGATGGCTACCGGGTCACTGCTAACACCCAGGTAGCTTTGTATGCCCCACAGAGCGAAGGGGATGCTAATAAATCCAACGATAAGCCAGGCTACCCAGCCTTGGGCTTTTTCTCTAATTGCCAGCAGCATGATTGTTCAATTTTCCAAATTATAGACAGTAACAGTAAGGGTATATCTGAACTTGCGGGTTCAGTCTAGTCCTCATTTCTCACCGGGGTTCGGGAATTCCGGTCAATCCGCCTGCGCTAGTCTGTTTATCGGTAACATTTTGAATCATTGATATTTTCCTATTAGCACGGTACGCCCGGTGAGAAATGCGGGCTAGCCCCGCAAACAAAAAACGGGGTACCAGCAATGATACCCCGTTCGTGTCAAAAATGGCGGAGTGGACGGGACTCGAACCCGCGACCACCGGCGTGACAGGCCGGTATTCTAACCAACTGAACTACCACTCC
>JAJRUY010000199.1 GCA_024277555.1 Gammaproteobacteria bacterium
ATCAATGAGGAAGATCAGGTCAGCGCCATGACCCTGGAGCATTATCCCGGCATGACGGAAAAGGCGCTGGATGCCATCGTGGAAGAAGCGGGACAGCGCTGGGATCTGGAAGGGATACGCGTGATCCATCGCGTGGGAGAATTACTGCCGGAGGACTACATAGTGCTGGTGATGGTGGCCAGTCGCCACCGGGGGGAAGCCTTTCGCGCCTGTGAATTCGTGATCGATTACCTGAAAACCCGCGCCCCTTTTTGGAAAAAGGAGAAGACTGCAGATGGCGAGCGCTGGGTAGATGCCCGCCATGGCGACAGAGACGCAGAGGCAAAATGGTGAGTGTATTCTTTGTCATTTTGTAGTAGCGTGAAAAACGCAGTTTTTATTATTATCACCTTAATCAGAGGGATACGATGGCTATAGATGCAATGAAAATACTTGGCAGTCTGCTTAACAGCGGCGCACTTTCCCGGGGCTCCGGCTCCAACGTGCTGGGCGCGGTGCTTGGTTCGGTGCTGGGGAGCGGCCAGTCCGGTTCTTCCTCCAGCAGTGGGCTGGGTGGCATGCTCGGGGGGCTATTGGGAGGCAGTTCGTCTTCAGGCAGCGGCATGGCGGATATGCTGGGTGGTTTGCTCGGCGGTGGCGGCAGGTCATCCGGCGGTGGTCTGGGCGATTTGCTGGGGGCGGCGATGAAACAGTTCGGCAGCACACCCCAGGGCATGGGGCTGGTAAATTTTGAAGCCGATATCGAGCCGCAGCAGGCAAATGAGCAGGCGACCATAATGATCCGTGCCATGATCAATGCAGCCAAGGCGGATGGCCGGGTGGATCAGGAAGAGCAGCAGCATATTGTCGAGGGCTTGGGTGATGTGACCCCGGACGAAGTCAAATTCGTGAAAGATGAAATGGCCCAACCCCTGGATGTGGAGGGCTTTGTGCGCAGCGTACCCCGGGGCATGGAGCAGCAGATTTACCTGGCGTCCCTGATGGCCATTGACCTGGACACCAATCCTGAAGCCCAGTATCTGCATCAACTGGCGCAGGGCATGGGGCTGGATGCCAACGAAGTGAACCAGCTGCACGAGCAGTTGCAGGTGCCAAAACTGTATTCCTGATGCTGTTGGCGCTCCTGCGGGAGCGCTTTTTCCAGGTCTGATAAAGAAAAAACGCTCCCGAAGGAGCGTTTTTGTTATCCAGCCAGACCAGTGATTACAGGCTGTAATACATATCGAATTCCACTGGATGGGTGGTCATGCGCAGGCGCGTGACTTCTTCCATCTTCAGGTCGATATAGCCGTCGATAAGGTCATCGGTGAATACGCCACCAGCGGTGAGGAATTTACGATCCGCATCCAGGCATTCCAGCGCCTGATCCAGGCTGTGGCAGACGGTAGGAATGGCCGCCGCTTCTTCTGCAGGCAGATCATACAGGTCCTTGTCCATGGCATCGCCAGGATGGATCTTGTTCTGGATGCCGTCCAGGCCGGCCATCAGCATGGCGGCGAAGGCCAGGTAGGAGTTGGCGGTGGGATCGGGGAAGCGAACCTCGATGCGGCGTGCCTTGGGGCTGGATACCCAGGGAATGCGGATGGAGGCGGAACGGTTGCGGGCGGAATATGCCAGCATCACCGGCGCTTCAAAACCGGGCACCAGGCGCTTGTAGCTGTTGGTGGAGGCATTGGTGAAGGCGTTGAGGGCACGGGCGTGCTTGATGATGCCGCCGATGTAGTACAGGGCGGCTTCGCTCAGGCCGCCATACTGGTCGCCGGCAAAGATGTTTTCGCCATCTTTGGCCAGGGACTGGTGCACATGCATGCCGGAGCCGTTGTCGCCAACGAGAGGCTTGGGCATGAAGGTAACGGTCTTGCCGTAGGCGTGGCCCACGTTCTGGATGACGTACTTCATGATCTGGTTCTGGTCGGCGCGCTTGACCAGGGTGTCGAACACGGTGCCGATTTCGCACTGGCCGGCGGTAGCTACTTCGTGGTGATGCACCTCCACCTTTACGCCCATCTCTTCCAGCGCCAGGCACATGGCGGAGCGCAGGTCGTGCAGGGAATCGACGGGAGGTACGGGGAAGTAACCGCCCTTGAGACCGGGACGGTGGCCGATGTTGCCGTCTTCATAGACTTTTTCCGTGTTCCATTCGGCTTCCTCGGAATCGACCTTGTAGAAGGCGCCGGACATGTCGGCGCCCCAGCGCACGTCATCAAGAATGAAGAACTCCGGCTCGGGGCCGAAGTAGGCGGTGTCGGCGATGCCGGTGGATTTCAGATAGGCTTCTGCGCGCTTGGCGACAGAACGGGGGTCGCGCTCATAGCCTTCCATGGTTGACGGCTCCAGAATGTCGCAACGCAGGTTGAGCATGGTTTCGTCAGCAAAAGGGTCCAGCACCGCTGTTTCAGGATCCGGCATGAGAATCATGTCCGACTCGTTGATGCCTTTCCAGCCAGCGATGGAAGAACCGTCAAACATCTTGCCTTCGGTAAACAGGTCTTCATCAATGAAGGTGGAAGGCACGGTAACATGCTGTTCCTTGCCACGGGTATCGGTGAAACGGAAATCAACGAACTTGACATCGTTGTCTTTGATCATCTTGAGGACGTCTTTTGCGGACATTTGCCCCTCCGGTTTGGTGATTAAAAAATACTGCTCAGCCCTCCCCTGGAAAGTATTTTCCAAGGGACAGAGCCACAGAAAGTCGTGTTTTTTAGTGCATGAACCATGCCACTCATGGGGTGGGCAGGTCAAGGGGAAAAGCTTGATTGATATATATGGGCACTTCTAATAATTCATGATTTGCATCCTTGCGTTTGAGAAGCTCGATAACTGTGTTGAAAATCTTGCAAATAGCGCGCTATTTGCTGCGATCTTCGCCTTGTTCTCGAACCTCTCAAACACAACCCTGCTAAATTAGAGGTGCCCAATATGGTATTTGTTGCCAGCAAGCCGGGGGGGATCCCGGAGATGGCAGCAACAGTCGCACCAAAATCGTGCAGACATTGGCGCTGCCCGCACTTTGTTTGTGCATGCCTCATCCGAAATACAGCTGAAGCTTGCCAAATTCCGGGTGGTCTTTCAGCGCCCGGGACATTTCCTTGTGGAGCTGCCCGATCATTTCTCCTTTGCCATCGCACTGGAGTGGAAAAAACACTTCCAGATCGATTTTTCCACCGAGGTAATGCAGCAAAATATGTTCCTCCCAGTCCGGGCAGCTCAGATCCTTCCATGCCTCCCGCAGTATTTTTACCGCATCCTCGCGCAGGGGCAAACCCTTGCAGGCGGGGGCAGTCTCATCGTCCTCAGGGTCGATATGCACGGTAACATCGGTGATCTCCTCGATATTTGCCTTGATTTGCTCTTCCACGGCAATACTGATCATGTGCCCTTCGGAGACGGAAATCCAGGGAGTGACCTGCACATGCACATCCACC
>JAJRUY010000200.1 GCA_024277555.1 Gammaproteobacteria bacterium
CGCGCATAGATAATAATGAGCAAGCCAATCGCAAGAGTAAGCAAGGCAAACAGCAACGGCAGGCCATCCAGACGAAGTGGAAGCATCAATCCAATGCTGGGTATCCAAGACCAGCTTTGAATCAAAGTCTCATCCAGAAACGGCAAGTCCATTGCGGGAAACAAAAAGGCCAATGCCAAAACAGTGACTGATGCCGCAACCCATGCCGATGCCAAGCGGTTGATTTTGGAGGCCCAAGCAGCAAAAACAGCACCGACAAAGGGCAATAAAACAACGATGGGCAGATTAAAGCTTAAAAGACTCATGGTTTTCCTGTTATGTAGCCTGAATTCAAATCACTAGCCCGGTCGAACAAATGGGCAAATGCAAACAGCTTAGCCGAGAAGAACGATACCAGATCCGGACAGTATTGAAAGCAGGTTGTAACCGGAAAATCACCGATATTCAGGAAAAATACGAGCCAACAATACGCCGCGAATTGGCGCTATATGCCGGAGCAAGGAAATAAAAAATACTGGAGGCAAAGGACTGTTTTGCATCCCTCTGTCGCTCCTGAAAACGAGCATCAAGCAACAACCCCAATAGTTTGATCAGGCAACATCTTCTTCCCGGGCAAACAGGCTTCTCAACAGCCGCAGTGATGGGCTTGCGGGGGAACCCAAAAAAAAGCTCACGCCAATATAGCGTGAGCCTTTGATATATGGTGGGCCGTGGGCGATTCGAACGCCCGACCAATTGATTAAAAGTCAACTGCTCTACCGGCTGAGCTAACGGCCCCGGAAGAGCGCGCATTATACAGCGAAGAACGCATCTCTCAAATACTTTTTTTAACCCAGATCCTGACATAGAAACGCAAATCCTGCACAAACTCTTGATCCCACAGAAGAAGAAAAAATAGCCGCCGAACCTAAGGGTGCGACTAATATTTTTTCTCCTCCTGTGAAACCAACATCTTGCACATTATTTCGCGTTTCTATGTCAGGATCTGGGTTCAACTTTGGCAGGTGTTACGGTAAGAGGTGGGATCGGCAACTTCGGCTTCGGCAAAACCCTGGGCGCGCAGGCGGCAGGAGTCGCATTTTCCACAGGCACGACCTTGTTCATCCACCTGGTAACAGGAGATGGTGAGGGAGTAATTAACCCCAAGTTCGACACCAGCGCGGATGATTTCAGCCTTGCTCATCTTGATCAGCGGCGCCTGGATGTGGAATCGCTCGCCTTCCACCCCGGCTTTCGTCGCCAAATTCGCCAGTTTTTCAAAAGCCTGGATAAATTCCGGCCGGCAGTCCGGGTAGCCTGAGTAGTCCACTGCATTTACGCCGATGAAGATATCCCTGGCTCCCAGAACCTCTGCCCAGCCAAGCGCCAGGGACAGGAATACCGTGTTGCGTGCGGGCACATAGGTAACAGGTATGCCGTCAGCCTGTTGCTCGGGAACGGCAATGGCCGTATCGGTAAGGGCCGAGCCTCCAATGCTGCCCAGATCCAGGCGCAAGATTTTGTGCTCCGCCACCTCCATGGCCTGGGTCAGCCGCCGCGACGCCTGCAGTTCTGCATTGTGACGTTGTCCATAGTCGAAACTCAGGGCATGGCAGGCATAGCCTTGCTGCCTGGCGATAGCCAGTACGGTCGCAGAATCCAGTCCACCGGAGAGCAGCACCACCGCTTTTTTGGCGCTGTCATTCATCGCCCCGCCTCATCTCCCCACAGGATCTTGTGCAACTGAAGTTGGAATCTTACCGGAAGCTTGTCCTGAAGAATCCAGTCCGCCAGGGTTGCGGGCGCCAGCTGTCCCTGTACCGGGGAAAACAGCACCTCCACCCGCTCTGGCAGTTGATGCTCTCGCATCTTTGCTTTGGCCCAGTCATAGTCTTTACGGTCACAGATGACGAATTTGATCTGGTCTTTTGCGGAGAGCTGTTGCAGGTTTTCCCAGCGGTTTTTTCCGGCTTCTCCGGAACCTGGTGTCTTGATATCCATCACCATAACTACACGGGAATCCACACCACGCAAATCCATACTGCCGCTGGTTTCCAGGGAGACTTCATAACCGGCATCACACAATCTGCTCAACAGTGGCAACACCGCTTTTTGCGCCAGGGGCTCGCCGCCGGTAACGGTGACATGGCGTGGTTGGTAAGCCTCCACCTGGTCACAAATTTCCGGGATCTCCATCCATCCACCACCTTTGAAAGCATAGCTGGTATCACAATACCCACAGCGCAGGGGGCAGCCGGTCAGACGTACAAATACCGTGGGGAAGCCGACGCTGCGGCTTTCTCCCTGCAATGAGTAAAAGATTTCACTGACGCGCAGCCGGGACACTACCGGGATGTTTTCATATGTTTGAGACGCGCCTGGGCCATGCGAGCCACAGAAGACGAGGGATACTTGTCCAGCACCTGTTGCAGCATTTTCCGCGCCGCATCCCGCTTGCCCATGGCATCCAGAATATAGCCTTTCTTCAACAACGCTCCCGGCACCTTGTCGCTTTGGGGAAATTCCTCCAGCAAGCGGTCAAAGTATGCCAATGCGGACTTGTTGTCCTGAATCACATAATGACTTTCACCCAGCCAGTAGAGGGCATTATCGGCAAGATCACCTTGTGGATATTTGACCAGGAATGCCTTGAAAGCGGCGATGGCATCCTTGTAACGCCGTTTGGAAGGGTGCAGCCAGGCATAGGCGGCATCATAATCCGCCTGTTCCCGGGCTGGATCAGCTGGCGGAGAAACCGGAGAACCAGGGGTGGTTTCACTGGAGGCGCTTTCCGGTGCGGGAGCTGCGGGCTGGTTTGCTGTTGGCTGCGCTTGTGGCGCGGGAGCCGGGGCCACCGCTCCCCCACTGTGTAGACGGTTCAGGCGCTCGTCCAGATCAAGATACAGCTCCCGCTGTTTCTTGCGCATGCGTTCCAGGGCATGTTGCTGCTCTTCCACCTGCCCCTGCAATTCCCGGTTGGTACGCTTGAGGGCCTGCACTTCCAGCATCAGTTCTGTAATATGCCCAACGCGCCGTTCCAGGCGCTGCAAGCGTTGCTCCAGCGCCCCATCAGCGCCATAGACCACCGCACCATGGGGCAGTAGCAGCGCACACACAGAGATGACCAGCAGCCTATTTTTGTTCATGATTCCACTCTTGTTGCTGGCGAGGGGTTCAGGGTGCCCTGAACCCCTCGATCAAGGTTTACTGATAGACCAGTTCGCCACGACGGTTTTTGGCCCAGGCATCTTCATTGTGCCCAAGATCCACCGGACGTTCCTCACCATAGCTTACGGTTTCGAGCTGCACCGGACTCACTCCTTCCGCCTCGAGGAAGCGCTTTACCGCATCTGCCCGGCGTTCACCGAGGGCGATATTGTATTCCCGCGAACCGCGCTCATCACAATGGCCTTCGATAACCAGTCGTGCTGCAGGCGAGTTCACCAGATATTCCGCATGGGCGCGCAGGGTGGCAACATACTCGGGACGAATCTCGGCGGTATCGAAATCGAAATAAATCACCTTCTCATACAAGGGACTGATGGGGTCTTCCAGGGGAGAACCCGTCCAGGCGCCAGCACCACCGGCAGCAGCGGTATCGGCTCCGCCAGCTCCGCTTCCATCACCCACTTGCGTACCAGCGCCTTCACCATCCTGGGGGCC
>JAJRUY010000201.1 GCA_024277555.1 Gammaproteobacteria bacterium
CAGCAGCAGCCGCCAGAAAAGCGGGAATGGCCGCCCAGGGGCAGGTTCCTCCGGGCCTTGTCGCCAAGCTACCCATGGAATTCAAGAAACTGGGATTTGACACCCATACGAAATTCGATCAACTGGCGCTGGATGCTGAACAATTGGGCGACCCCCAGCATACGCGGGAACAGCTGGCCGCCTTGATGACTAACTGCATTGCCTGTCATGCGACCTACAGCCTGGTAGCTACAGACTGAATTTGATTCTATTGCATAACAACGAACGGGCTATGCGCCCTGGAGGTTACCATGAAGTATCTCAACCAGTCAGCAGTCACAGCGATGCTTGCCGTTGCGCTCGGTGGTTTTGGCATACAGGCGGCACAGGCGGAAGAGCTGCCCCTCAGAGGGCCGATACCATTTGCCGCCTATGATCTGGATGGCAATGGCGCCATCAGCGAAGCTGAATTTTCGGCGGTGCGCGAAAAGCGCATGGCGGCAAAGGCCGCAGCGGGAATGCCTATGCGGGGCGCGGCCAATCAACCTTCCTTCGCTGCCTTCGATGCCAATGCCGATGGCCAGCTCAGTCCGGCGGAACTGGCAGCTGGGCAGCAGAAAATGCAGCAGATGCGTCGCGGCATGGGAAGGGGCGCAGGCCAGGGGCCGGGTATGGGTCGTGGCATGGGAATGGGAACCGCCCAGGGTCGTGGCATGGGGCCAGGTGGTAACATGCCGGCATTTGCCGACTTCGATCTGAATGGCGATGGGCGCATTCCCGAGGATGAATTTCTCAAGGCTCAGAGCAAACGCATCAGTGAGCGCTCCCAGGCGGGCTATCCCATGCGCAATATCGGCAATATGGCCGTATTCGGGGACATCGATACCAACCGGGATGGTTTCATCTCAGCGGATGAGTTCTCTGCTCACCAGATACAGCATCGGCAGCAGATGATGCGACAGTAGCTGGACATGATGTTTTGACCTGCCCATCTCAACAGCGTGGATTATGATGAGATGGGCAAGGCAAAACATCATTTATAGGCCTGGGGCTGGTTCCGGCACATCAATTTGCCGTGCCGGAATGACACAAAAGGACTTATTCAGAGGTTCCTTAACCCGCATGTTTCACCGGAATCCAGATTTTTCCCGGAGAGATTTTCGTTCAGATTGCCCGGGCAGCCAAAAGTCGATGTCATTCATCGGCTTGCAGGCTGCTCGGGCAATCTGGACGGAAACATCCCGGGAAAAACTGGATAGCGTGACGGGTACAAAGTGTAACCTGGCCCAATTCAACGCAAGATAATGAATAGTAAAGATAAACGCCGACATTCCGAGAGTTCTGGTGAAATATGCGGGTTAAGGAGTACACTGGACAGCAATAGCTTTCTTTCGGCAGAAACATGCGATGAAGCGCCGTTGGCCAAAAGTATTTCTGTTCCTCCTGATTGTCGGGGCAGCAGTTGCTGTGCTGATTTTCTGGCTGATGCAGCCCAAACCTGTTTCCGTGTTGGTTGCGGAAGCGCACAAGGGAAAGGTGCAGGACAGCGTCGCCAATACTCGTGCCGGCACCATCAAGGCCTGCCGTCGTTCCGGTCTTTCCCCTTCCATCGGCGGACAGATCGTGCGCATGCCCATCAAGGAAGGCGACCGGGTAAAGCAGGGGCAGGTGTTGCTGGAGTTCTGGAACGACGACCTGGCGGCGCAACTGGTGCTGGCGCAACGCCAGACCAGGGCTGCCGAAGCCAGGGCAAAACAGGCCTGTGTGCTTGCCGATACCGCCCGGCGCGAGTCGCGCCGTCTTCAGGAGCTGCATAAAAAGAAACTTGCCTCGGCAGAAGTTACCGACCAGGCTGTTGGCGAAACCCTCGCCGCCCAGGCGGCCTGCCTGGCGGCGAGGGTCAATGTGGAAGTCAGTCAGGCTCAGGTGGATGTGGCTCGTGCGGCCTTGCAGCGTACACGGCTGGTGGCGCCGTTCGATGGTGTTGCAGCCCAGGTGAATGGCGAGATTGGAGAGTTCGTCACTCCCTCCCCCGTTGGCATCCCCACGCCGCCAGCGGTGGATCTGATCGATGACAGCTGCATCTATGTTTCCGCTCCCATGGATGAGGTGGATGCCGCCAGAATTCGCGTGGATATGCAGGTAAATATTTCCCTGGATGCCTATGGCGACAGGATATTCAAAGGCAGGGTGCGGCGCGTAGCTCCCTATGTGCTGGATCGGGAGAAACAGGCGCGCACCGTGGAAGTGGAAGCGGATTTTGCAGATCCCCAGGTAACCACAGACATGCTCGCCGGATACAGTGCAGACTTGGAAATCATCCTGGCGCAAAAGCCCGATACCCTGCGGGTGCCCACGGAAGCCATACTCGAAGGCAACAAGGTGTTGGTGTTGGGTGTGGACAACCTGCTTCATGAGCAGCAGATCAAAACCGGACTGGATAACTGGGAGTACACGGAAGTGCTGTCTGGTCTTCAATCTGGGCAAAAGGTGGTGGTGTCTGTTGATCGGGATGGCGTCAGGGATGGCGCCCTGGTGCAGATCGAAAACCGGGGCGAATAGCCATGCCGGTGATCCAGCTACAGGAGATTCACCGGGATTTTCAGGTGGGCGACCAGGTGGTGCATGCCCTGGATGATGTGAATCTGAAAATCGAAGCTGGTGATTATCTGTCCATCATGGGGCCTTCGGGATCGGGCAAATCCACCTTGCTGAATCTCATCGGCCTGCTGGATCGTGCTACCAGTGGTCACTATATCCTCAACGGTCAGGATGTGACCGCCCTCAGCGATACCGAGCAGGCCATCACCCGCAACCGTACCATCGGTTTCGTCTTCCAGGCCTTCCATCTGGTGCCGCGTCTCACTGCCGCCGAGAATGTGGAGCTGCCCCTGATGCTGGCGGGAATGCCTGTCGATGAGCGCCGATCCAGGGTGGCGAAGAGCCTGGCTGCCCTGCATCTCAGCGACCGTGCTGAACACAAGCCGGATCAGCTCTCTGGTGGTCAGCGCCAGCGCGTGGCTATTGCCCGTGCCACGGTCACGGAACCGGCGGTGCTGCTGGCGGACGAGCCCACAGGGAACCTGGATCGCAAGTCCGGTCTGGATGTGGTGGGGATTCTCGAAGCCCTGAATGATCGTGGCATCACCTTGATCGTGGTCACTCATGATGCCGGCCTGGGCCAGCGTGCGCGGCGGCAGCTGCATATGCTGGATGGCCGCATCCGCCGGGAAAGGCAGGGGGGCTAATGCGCCTTATCGGCCCGGATGTGCTGCGCTTCTCCTGGGGTGCGCTGGTGGGCTATCCCTCCCGGGCGTTGCTGATGCTCCTCGCCATGTCCATTGGCGTGGCTTCGGTGGTGATGCTCACCGCCCTGGGGGAAGGGGCGCGCAACTATGTGCGGGGCGAGTTTGCCACCCTGGGCACGAATCTGCTTACGGTGATTCCCGGGCGTTCCGAAACCGGGGGCTTCAATCCGTCCACGCTTATGGGGGAGACGCCAAGGGATTTGACCCTGGATGATGCCCAGGCGCTGCTGCGCAGCTACAGCGTGCGCCGGGTGGCGCCCCTGAACATTGGTTCTGCTGAAGTCAGTCGCAAGGGACGGGTGCGGGATACGGTGATCCTGGGCGCCACCCATGACATGCTCGCCGTGCGCCGCTGGCATATCATGCAGGGCAAGTTTCTTCCGCAGATACGCTGGGATCGCGCCATGCCGGTGGTGGTGGTCGGCAACAAGGTGCGGGAGGAGTTGTTCGGTGCTGAACCCGCCCTGGGCCGCTGGCTGCGCATCGGCGACCGGCGTTTCCGGGTCATCGGCATCATGGGTTCGGTGGGTCGCTCCATCGGTGTGGATGTCGAGGAGACGGTCTATATTCCGGTTGCTTCGGCGCAGCAGTTGTTCAACACATCTTCTTTGTTCCGTATCCTGGTGGAAGCGCGCAGCCGCAATGCTATTGCGTCGGCGGAGAAATACATCATTAAAACCTTGCAGGCACGGCATCAGGGAGTGAAGGATGTTACCGTCATCACCCAGGATGCGGTGTTGCTGACCTTCGACAAGATCCTCGGCGCATTGACCTATTCTGTGGGGGGCATCGCCGCCATCAGCCTGATGGTGGCGGGAATATTGATCATGAACGTGATGCTGGTGGCGGTTTCCCAGCGCACGGCGGAAATCGGGCTGCTCAAGGCGCTGGGTGCGGATCATCGCCAGATTCTGGCCATCTTCGTTGGGGAGGCGCTGCTGCTGTCTTCACTGGGAGCGGTGTCCGGTTTGATCATCGGTGAGCTGGGAAGCCTGGCCTTGCGCCAGGCCTTTCCGGTTCTGCCTGCCTACGCACCATTGTGGGCGGTTGTCGCCGCCATGGGCGTGGCCTTGGGCACGGGGGTTTTGTTCAGTCTGCTGCCCGCACGGCGTGCGGCGGCCCTGGATCCTGTTGCAGCATTGTCCGGGAGATAGAGCGATGCTGGCCCGGGATTTTTTCACCCTCACCCTCAGTTCCATTATTGCCCATCGCCTGCGCAGCGCGTTGACCGCCCTGGGCATCGCCGTGGGGATTGCGGCGGTGATTTTGCTGACCTCTATTGGCGAAGGCATACACCGCTTCGTGCTGCAGGAGTTCACCCAGTTCGGCACCACCCTGGTGGCGATCAACCCGGGCAAGGCCACCACGGCGGGCACCAGCATGGGGGTCTTCGGCACGGAACGCCCCCTGAG
>JAJRUY010000202.1 GCA_024277555.1 Gammaproteobacteria bacterium
CGCCCTTGCACCGATCTTGCTGCCCAGAGACGATATTTCTTCACTCATCAATAGCTTGGGCTATTGATTCGATCAGAAATTCGCCTCTGAACAACAATCTCGGCACAATCATCGGACTTCCAGGTGAAACATCCGGGCTAACCCAAAGAAACCCCTTACGCAAAAAACCCTGCCTTGTTTCAAGGCAGGGTTTTTCTTTGTCACCAGATGGCGTTCCTCCGGCTGCCGCCGGAGGATAGCGGCATTTACATCATGCCGCCCATGCCACCCATACCACCCATGCCACCCATATCCGGCATGGGAGCTGCTGCTGCATCATCCTTTGGCTCTTCAGCCACCATGCACTCAGTGGTGATCATCAGGCCAGCAACAGATGCCGCGTTTTGCAGCGCGCTACGGGTTACTTTGGTGGGATCGAGAATACCCATTTCCACCAAATCACCGTATTCGCCGTTGGCCGCATTGTAGCCGTAGTTTCCTTCGCCAGCAGCCACTTCATTCTGCACTACGGAAGGCTCGCCGCCAGCATTGGCAACGATCTGGCGCAGCGGCTCTTCCATGGCGCGACGGGTAAGGGTGATACCCACGCTCTGATCTTCGTTGTCACCGGTCAGGTCAGAGATGGCACGCTCGGCGCGAACCAGAGCCACACCACCACCAGGAACGATACCTTCTTCAACCGCCGCACGGGTTGCGTGCAAGGCGTCTTCCACGCGGGCTTTCTTCTCTTTCATTTCCACTTCTGTGGCAGCACCCACCTTGATTACCGCAACACCACCGGACAGCTTGGCCAGGCGCTCCTGCAGTTTTTCCCGATCATAGTCAGAAGTCGTTTCTTCTGCCTGGGCGCGAATCTGCTCACAGCGGGCCTTGATGTCGTCGACACTGCCAGCACCATCAATAATGGTGGTTTCTTCCTTGGTAATGCTGATTTTCTTGGCGGTACCCAGATCATCCAGAGTAGTCTTTTCCAGAGACAGGCCGACTTCTTCGGAAATCACGGTGCCACCAGTAAGAATGGCGATATCCTGCAGCATGGCCTTGCGGCGATCACCAAAACCAGGCGCCTTGACCGCAGCAACCTTGACGATGCCGCGCATGGTGTTGACCACCAGAGTCGCCAGGGCTTCGCCTTCCACATCTTCTGCGATAATCAGCAGGGGACGACCGGCCTTGGCTACGGCCTCCAATACCGGCAGCAAGTCACGGATATTGGATAATTTCTTGTCATGCAGCAGGATGAACGGATCTTCCATTTCCACCGACATGCTTTGCTGGTCGTTGATGAAGTAGGGGGACAGATAACCGCGATCGAACTGCATGCCTTCAACCACATCCAGCTCATTGTTCAGGGAGGTGCCTTCTTCAACCGTAATAACACCTTCCTTCCCAACCTTGTCCATGGCATCGGCAATGATGTCGCCAATCGCCTGGTCGGAGTTGGCGGAGATAGAGCCTACCTGGGCGATGGCTTTGGAATCGGTACAGGGCTTGGACATGTCCTTGAGCTGCTTTACAGCCTCTTCCACCGCCTTTTCCATACCACGCTTGAGATCCATGGGGTTCATGCCGGCGGCAACGGCCTTGAGGCCTTCGCGCACCATGGCCTGAGCCAGAACGGTTGCAGTGGTGGTGCCATCACCAGCCACGTCAGAGGTCTGGGAGGAAACCTCTTTGACCATTTGCGCTCCCATATTCTCGAACTTGTCGGACAGTTCGATTTCCTTGGCTACCGATACACCATCTTTAGTGATGGTAGGTGCGCCAAAAGATTTTTCCAGCACCACATTGCGGCCTTTGGGGCCGAGGGTAACCTTTACGGCATTTGCCAGTACATTTACGCCAGCCAGCATTCGCTGACGGGCTTCATCACCAAATTTCACTTCTTTTGCAGACATGTTTCCACTTCCTTAAATCTAAAATATTGATCGATACAGGGGACGGGCTTCAACCGTAAAACCGGGCGCACAATCCCCTGCCCGGGGTATGAGGACAATCAGCCTTCGATTACACCCATGATGTCTTCTTCACGCATGACCAACAGCTCTTCGCCGCCGATCTTGACTTCGGTGCCGGCATATTTGCCGAACAACACCTTGTCACCAACTTTCACGTCCAGGGGACGAACCTCACCACTGTCGGTGATCTTGCCGTTTCCGACAGCAATGACCTCACCTTCTATAGGCTTTTCGGTAGCGCTGTCCGGAAGCACAATGCCACCGGGGCTGGTGCGCTCTTCTTCCATGCGGCGGATGACCAAGCGATCATGCAATGGACGGATCTTCATAGATAAACTCCTAAAATATCTTGGTTTTGTTGCATTACAATTTCGGGAGAAGAATTAGCACTCCTCCCTGGTGAGTGCTAATGATAGGGGCGAAACCGGGAAAGTCAACCCCGGGGAGTGTAAAACTCCGGTATCCCCGACATCAGGAAGACCCTGAATCAAGTTATTCTCCCGATACACCGCCCCATAAGTGGAAAAAGCAGGATGCTCAAGCTGAGGCCGGGATCCATGCCTTGGTACCGCTGGGCTCCGGCCTGCGCCAAAGTGGCGCAAATGAACTTGGCCAACACTTCCTTAAACGCCGCACGCGAACGAATGCTTCAATCATCATCCCGGCGATATTCACCCTGAATGATGTTCACGCGGCGGACTTCTGCATCCGGCGTCGAACCCGGAGGCGATGGCGACAGGGCGCCACTACGACGCAACATTGCAATAATGAATTTCCGGCGCAGTGGCGGCACCAGCATCAAAAAGCCGATGATATCGGTAATGAATCCAGGGAACAAAAGCATCACCCCGGACACCATCAGCATGGCGCCCTCGAGCATTTCCAG
>JAJRUY010000203.1 GCA_024277555.1 Gammaproteobacteria bacterium
AAATCTTTAATACGGGATTGAGATTGTTGCTGATCCATAATGCTCGCAAGTTTTGTTAGTAAAGCGCCCCAAAAAAGAACTCGGCATTATACCGTTATCACTGTTGTTTGCACAAGTTATTGAATGGGTAGAAATCATTCAGGCTTCTTGTTTGAGTATAGCTGTCGTAGCAGTTTTTTCTCTTCTTCGGTCATATCCGAAGGTCTGAGCTTGTTTCGCGCCTGTTTGCCGATTTCCTGCCGAGCCTCTTTCTCAAGGCGCTGCAGGCAGCCGTGGAACTGTTCAGTCTGATCGCCGGTAATGGCCAGATCAATCGTGGCCATCTTTCCCAAGTGGTGGCGAACAGCATCATCTTCCCAGCGTTCGACCAGAACAGCTGTAGAATAAGTGGGGTTTTGTCGCAAAATTTCAAGTAGCTGCTTGAGGATGTCTGTGCCCATGGTTTCCAGGCGCATCCAGGTCTGGGGCAGGTTGTCCTGGCCAGCCAGCTCGGGATACTGCAACAGCAGGGCGATAGCCCGATGCACGGGCTTCATGAGCATGGGACGGGAACCCCGGAAACCGGATCGCCGCCTTGCCGGGGCTGCCTGCCTGGTCGGCATTCTGGCACCGGAGAGCCTGGCCAGCTGCTGATTCATCATGTCGCGGAACACGCCTTTGGGCAGCTTTTCGATATACGGCTTTGCCAGGGTGACCAGGCGGGCGCGCCCGTCCAGGGTGCTCATGTCAACCTGTCCGCCGAGCTTGCCGAACAGGAAGTCGGAAAGGGGCTGTGCCTGTTCCATTTGGGCCAGGAAGGAGTCCTTTCCCTGTTTCCGCACCTGGCTGTCCGGGTCTTCACCATCCGGGAGGAACAAAAACCGTGCCTGGCGACCATCGCGCAGCAGGGGCAGGGTGGTTTCCAGGGCCTTCCATGCGGCATCTTTTCCCGCCCGGTCGCCGTCGAAGCAGAAAATCACCTCGGGAGCGCTGCGAAACAGCTTTTCCAGATGATCGGCGGTGGTGGCGGTTCCCAGGGTGGCAACCACATTGAGGATGCCGTACTGGGTCAGGGCCACCACATCCATGTAGCCTTCCACGACCAGCAGGGAGGGAATGTCCTTGAGCGCCTTGCGGGCTTCGTACAGCCCGTACAGCTCCCGGCCCTTGTGAAAGACAGGGGTTTCCGGGGAGTTGAGGTACTTGGGGGTATCGTCGCCCATGACTCGGCCGCCAAAACCCACCACCCGCCCCCGGGTGTCGTGAATGGGGAATATGATCCGGTCGCGGAAACGGTCGTACCGCTTGTCGTTGTTCGAGGAAATCAGGCCGGCGGTTTCCAGCTGCTTGATCCTTTCCTTGCTGTTTCCCAGTTGCTGCAACAGGTTGTCCCAGCCGGGAGGGGCAAAGCCAATGCGGTAGGTTTGGGTGATTTCTTCTGAAAGACCGCGTTGTTGCAGATAGTCGGTGGCCTTTGCGGCATCCTGGTGCTGGCGCAGCTGTCGACAGAAATAATCTGCGGCCTGGTCCAGGAGCTGGTACAGGGGGCGGTTGTCCGGGCCTTGTTGAAAAGCAATTTCCGTGGGGAGTTCCAGCCCGACGCTGGTGGCTAGCTCCTCCACGGCTTCGGGGAAGCTGAGTCGGTCGTATTCCATCAAAAATCCCAGCGCCGTGCCGTGAGCGCCACAGCCAAAGCAATGGTAAAACTGCTTGTTGGGGCTTACGGTGAAGGAAGGGGTTTTTTCGTCGTGGAAGGGGCAGCAGGCCTTGTATTCGCTACCGGCTCGGCGCAAGGGTACGCGCTGGTTGACGATGTCAACCACATCCACCCGTGACAGCAGGTTGTCGATGAACTCTGGAGGGATTTTTCCGGCCACTCCGGAAGTTTAGCAGATGCTAACCCGTGAGTTTTTGCTTGATCTGGGCGCTGACGGCGCCCATGTCGGCGCGGCCCTGCAGTTTGGGCTTGAGTATGCCCATGATCTTGCCCATATCCTTCATGGATGCAGCGCCAGTAGTCTGCATGGCTTCATCGATAAGCGCTGCAATTTCTGCTTCCGCGAGCTGCTGGGGCAGATATTCCTGGATGATGCCGATCTCGAATTTTTCCTGATCCGCCAGCTCCGTACGGCCTGCATTCTCATATTGGCTGATGGAATCACGGCGCTGCTTGACCATCTTGTCCAGCACCGACAACACCCGCGCATCATCCAGCTCGATGCGCTCGTCCACCTCGATTTGCTTGATGGCGGCGAGAATCAGGCGAATCACACCCAGCCGGGGCTTGTCACCGCCTTTCATGGCGGCTTTCATGTCGTCGGTGATGCGTTGCTTGAGGGCGGACACGGAAGGATCAGTAGGCGCGGTCGAAGCGGCGGCTTTCGCGGGAGATTTTCTTCTGCCAGCGTTTGACGGCGGCGGCGGCTTTGCGCTTGCGCTACCAGGTGGGCTTCTCGTAGAATTCGCGGCGGCGAACTTCAGCCAGAATCCCGGCTTTTTCACAGGAGCGCTTGAAACGGCGCATGGCCACTTCAAATGGTTCGTTGTCTTTTACGCGTACGCTAGGCATTGCTTCCTCTATACAAATAAGTAAACTGAGTTGTTTGCCGGGAACCACCGGGTTCACAGGCAGCAAGGCGCGGGATTTTAGCCCTTTCTCTCAGGATTTGCAATTTGAATATATTAGGTATCGAAACCTCATGCGATGAAACCGGCGTGGCCATTTATTCCAGTATGGAAGGTTTGCTCGCCCATCAACTCTACTCCCAGGTGCAGCTGCATGCTGAATATGGCGGGGTGGTGCCGGAGCTTGCCTCCCGCGACCATGTGCGCAAACTGGTGCCGCTGATCCGCACCACTTTGGCGCAGGCCGGGCTGCAGGGTTCAGATATCCGGGGCATCGCCTATACCGCCGGTCCTGGTCTGGCAGGCGCGCTGCTCGCGGGGGCGGCGGTGGCGCGCAGCCTGGCCTGGACCTGGAAAGTACCCGCTGTGGAGGTGCATCACATGGAGGGGCATCTGCTGGCGCCCATGCTGGAAGAGCATCCCCCGGCATTTCCTTTCGTGGCCTTGCTGGTCTCCGGCGGCCACAGCATGCTGGTCAAGGTGGACGGGATCGGCCAGTACAGGCTATTGGGTGAATCCCTGGACGATGCGGCAGGCGAGGCTTTCGATAAAACCGCAAAAATGCTCGGACTGGGTTATCCCGGCGGGCCGGCCATCGCGGCGCGGGCGGAGCTGGGCGACCCGGAGCGTTTTCAGTTTCCCCGCCCGATGACGGATCGTCCGGGTCTGGATTTCAGTTTCAGCGGTCTGAAAACCTATGCCTTGACCACCATGCAGAAAGAATCCGCAGGTTTGCAAGGGGAAGCACTGGAAAGGCTGAAAAACGATATTGCCCGGGCTTTTGAGGATGCGGTGGTGGACACCCTGGTGATCAAATGCCGCCGCGCCTTGCGGGAAGCCGGGGTAAATACCCTGGTGCTGGCCGGGGGCGTGGCGGCAAATCAGCGCCTGCGGGCAAAAATGAACCGGATGATGGCCGCAGAAGAAGGAGAAGCCTTCTATCCCCGTCTGGAATTCTGTACCGACAATGGTGCCATGATCGCCTACGCCGGATGGCAGCGCTTGCGGGTAGGGGAGGCTCAGGGATTGGTTTTTCAAGCGCGACCGCGCTGGTCACTGATGGATTTGCAGGCTCCCGGAATCAGCGGCTGATTTTTCCTTCCTTGCCCCTGAGCAGGTTCTGGATATTGCTGCGGTGCCGCCAGAACAGCAGCAAGGTCATCACGATCTGCATCACGATTAGCTCCGGCGCGGGCCAGAACCACCATACGATAACCGGTGCCAGAGCCATGGCGCTCAGGCCTGCCAGAGAGGAAATTTTCATAACCTTGGCCACAAACAACCAGATGGCCCCTACGGTGCTGCCAATCATCCATGACAGGCCAAATAGTATGCCAAAAGCGGTAGCCACTCCTTTTCCCCCCTTGAAGCCGAAAAACACCGGATACAGATGCCCCAGAAAAGCTGCCATGGCCGCCAACGCGAAAACCAGGGGAGGTGCTTGCAGCAAATGTGCCAGCAGCATGGGAATCAGGCCTTTAAGTGCATCACCCAGCAAAGTGATGGCGGCGGCTTTTTTCCCTCCCAGGCGCAGCACATTGGTGGCTCCCGGGTTGTTCGAGCCCTGGGTGCGCGGATCCGGCAGCCCCATGAGACGGCAGACAATGATGGCGTTGGAAATAGAGCCGAGCAGATAGGCGAAAGGCACAAGGGCATAGAGCAGCATGATTGCAAATCCATAGAATTAAAGATGATTGGTTACAAGACCCGGCAACCCGTTATTCCCACCCAGGCGGGAATCCAGATAACCCCATTGCCGGAGGCTGTCATTCCAGCGCAGGCGGGAATCCAGAGCTACGGAGTGACGGACTGTTCAGTGGTTTCGTTCACTGAATTTATGCCGACCCAGGAATGACGAAAGAGAGATATTTGAAAGGTACCCACCTGAGCTTCGTAACCAATCACCTGGAAAAATACCTGCCTATGGTAAGCTATTCTCACCTGTTTTCTCCACCGGCGTAACCTGACTCATGGATATTGTCTTTCTGCGGCAGCTGCAACTCAATGCCGTCATCGGCGTATATGACTGGGAGCGGGAAGTCCGCCAGCCGTTGCGCATGGATCTGGAAATCGCTACAGACGTGCGCCGCGCTGCCGCTTCCGATCGCATTCAGGATGCCCTCGATTACCATGCTGTCGCCCGGCGTGTTACCGAATATGTCGCCGACAGCGAATTCCAGCTGGTGGAAACCCTGGCGGAGCGTTGTGCCGATCTGATTCTCAGGGAGTTTCCCGCGAGCTGGCTGCGCCTGACGCTACACAAGCCTGATGCGGTAAAAAATGCAGCATCTGCAGGCGTTGTTATCGAAAGGGGGAGCATCAACCGGTGACCAGGGTATGGATTTCGGCGGGAACCAATGTGAACCCTGAGCACAACATGCGTAATGCGGTGGAGAATCTCCGGGCCGAATTCGGTGAGCTGCTGCTATCCCCTGTATATCAGACCGAAGCCGTTGGTTTCGATGGCGATGATTTTCTGAATATGGTGATCGGTATCGATACCGAATTGCCGCCGGATCAATTACGCATCAGTCTGCGAAAAATTGAAGCGCAGCAGGGGCGGGTGCGTGGAGAAGAGAAGTTTTCACCACGGGCCATCGATCTTGATCTTCTCACCTGGGGCGACCGGGTAGACGAAAGACAAGATATTCCCCGGGACGAGATATTGCGCTACGCCTTCGTACTCAAGCCATTGGCGGATGTGGCAGGGGCGGAGAAATACCCGGGTACGGATGACAGTTACCGGCAGTTGTGGCGACGGCTACAGGGACAGCATACTGATATGCAGCCCCTGGACTGGAAATGGTAGCTCCTACTGCTGCACGCTTCGCCCCCCATCCACGGCGATGATCTGCCCGGTGATGTATTCCGCCGTGGCCAGAAACAGCACCGTGCGCGCAATATTCTCCGGGCGGCCTGCTCTTTCCAGGGGAATGCGGGGCATGGAGGCCTGTTTGGACTTTTCTCCCTGAACGCCCTCGGGCCAGAGAATGGCGCCCGGCGCCACGCCGTTGACGCGGATTTCCGGCGCCAGCTCCCTTGCCAGGCTTTTCACCATCATGGCGTTGGCGGCCTTGGCCATGCTGTAGATGGGATGGCTCTTGTGGGGCCGCTCGGCGTGGATGTCCACCATGTTGATGATGCAGCCGCTGGTTTCACGCAAGGCATCTGCCGCCTCTTTCGACAGGAAGAAAGGCGCCTTGGCGTTGACGCCGAAAAGGCTGTCCCACTGCTGTTCCGTCGCTGCATCCACCGGGGTGGGGAAAAAGTTGGAAGCGTTGTTGAGCAGGATGTCCAGTTGCCCGGTGGCCTCCAGGCAGTCATCGACAAGCCGGGACAGATAAGCAAAATCCAGTAAATCACCCCGCACCACAGAAACCGAGCCGGGCCGAATCCTTTGCAATTCCGTTTGCAATGCCCCTGCCTTGCCAGCCGATTTCCGGTAGTGAATGATGACATGAGCACCAGCTGCGTGGAGCAGACGGACACTCATGGCGCCAAGGCGTGCCGCGCCGCCGGTGATCAATGCAGTCTTGCCTGCCAGTGGTTGTGGGTCGAGCATGGTGTTTGTCCAGCGGTTGGAATTGACAGAACCAGTTTATGCAATCAAGAATGC
>JAJRUY010000204.1 GCA_024277555.1 Gammaproteobacteria bacterium
GCATGGCGTTTCCTGGCCTTGATGAAAATCCGCATATATTGTCCTTCTCGGCGCAACGGCTTTGAAATAAGCCACCGGAATGAACAGGTTTTCAATACGCTGCTCTGACCTGTTGTGTCATCTATGCCGACAAGTTCTTTGCAATCGTTGGCAGGTTCCCTCCTGATCGGTTTCAATTTAAATTCAATTTATCGCTGACCCGAAGCAATAGCCATGCTTCGGGTTTTTCTTCTGCTTCAGGAACTCTGGTAAGATTGCGAACCATGCCAAGCATCGCTTACCCCTCGCAGTCAAGACAGTCCGTACTGTTCATTACTCTGGATTCCTGCCGCTACGACAGTTTTGTTTCTGCGGACTTGCCTGTGCTGGGACAAATCGGGAAAGTACACCGGACGATGGCGCCGGGGAATTTTACCTACTCTTCCCACATGTCCATGCTCATGGGGTTCACGCCGGGAGATGCGCAATCCCGTGAAATTGGGGTGAACCCCAAATATGGCAAGATCTTTCGCATGAGCCAGGGTGGGATCGCCGGGCGGGGTAAAGAATACTTCCTGTTGCAGGGAAAAAATATTGTTGATGGTTTTGCGCGCCAGGGTTACCGCACCATCGGCACAGGTGCCGTGGGCTGGTTCAATCCAGATACCGAGACAGCGGGCAATTTGATTGCAGATTTTCAGGAATTCTATTATCCGGGCGATCCCTGTGTAACCTGGACACTAACCCAACAACTCCAGTGGCTGAGCGAGCAGTTGTCGAATGACAGTGGCTCCGTGTTTGCTTTTCTGAATATCGGTGAAACTCATGTGCCGTATTATTTTGAAGGCGCACCCTGGTCATCAGATGACAATCCCTGCATACCGTTTGGGACGAATAACAATGCTGAAGAAGCCCGCAGGCGGCAGATTTTGGCGCTGGAGTGGGTGGATACGCAGTTGGAGCCGCTGCTGGAAGCTTTCTCGAAATCCACGGTGGTGGTTTGTGCAGATCACGGAGATTGCTGGGGCGAGGATGGCCTCTGGGAGCACGGGATTTCTCATCCGAAAGTGTTGGAAGTGCCGCTGTTGTTCCGTATTGGGAAAATCCCATGACTCCCCACTATCTGCAGCTGATTTTGTACAAGACCAGGGCCGATCTCAAGGTGGAAGCCGCCAGAGGCTACATGGGAATGTTGTGGTGGGTGCTGGAACCGGTGCTGTACATGGGAGCCTTCTACATTATTTTTGCCGTGGCCCTGCAGCGGGGTGGAGAGAACTTCGTTCCCTGGCTGCTCATTGGTTTGGTGACCTGGAAATGGTTTGATACCACGGTGCGTATGTCCCTGAACGCGATCACTGCGGGTAAGGGGCTGATGTCCCAGGTGTATCTGCCCAAGGTTTTTTTCCCGGCGGTGGTGATTCTCAAGAATACGGTGAAATATCTGGTAACCTTGGGGATGTTGCTGGTGTTTCTGTTGTTCTATGGAACGGGATCCTGGTCATGGTTGGCCATCCCTCTGCTGCTGGTGGTGCAACTGCTGCTGGTATGCGGGGTGACGTTTAGTGTTGCTGCGGTGACGCCCTTGTATCCTGATCTCAAATTGCTCATGAGCAATGTACTGATGCTGATGTTTTTTCTGTCAGGCGTGTTTTTCGACACCAGCAATCTGCAAGGCTGGCTGGGGGTACTGCTGGATTTCAATCCCATGGTGCATATCATCCACGCCTGGCGCGATGCGCTGTTGCTCGGGCAGTGGCCGGATATGGTCGGTCTGACTGTGGTGCTGTTGTTTTCTGTTGCCATGTGCTGGCTGGGGCTGTTCCTGCTGCGTCGTTATGATCGTCTCTACCCGAGGCTGGCATGAGTCCAATTCTCGCATTGGATAGCGTGGGAGTCGCTTACCGGCGTGGGCGCAGCTTGCGCAGCGGAGAGCTGTACTGGGCGCTGAAGGATATTTCCCTGTTACTCGAGCATGGTGAAACTCTGGGGATCATCGGTCGTAACGGCGTTGGCAAGACCACCTTGCTGAAGGTGATTGCCGGCATCATTGCGCCGGATCGGGGGCAGATCAACAACGCCGGGGTCAGTGCCTCCCTGCTGTCCTTGCAGGTGGGCTTCGTGCCATTGCTCACCGGGCGGGAGAATGCCATTTTATCCGGGATGTTGCTGGGCGCGCCGAAATCCCGCATCGAGGAAAACATGGATGAGCTTGTGGCCTTTGCAGAGCTGGAAGAGTTTATCGATGAGCCGGTATCCAGTTATTCCGCAGGGATGCGCGCCCGTCTGGGATTCTCCGTAGCCATGCAGGCGAACCCGGATGTTCTGCTCATAGACGAGGTGCTGGGCGTGGGTGATGCGGCTTTCCGCAAGAAATCTTCGCAAGAGATTCAGCGCAGAATCCGCTCCAACCGCAGTGTGATACTGGTGTCGCATAATACCCAGGTGATGGCCAGGCTCTGTGATCGTGTGGTGTGGATCGAGCAGGGGGTTTCCCGCATGCAGGGTGAGGCCGGGGAGGTGCTGGCGGATTATGAGGCTTCTGTCTGAATTTTCTGCATGGCCTCCATGCAGGCTTCCCAGGCCTGAATGCCTTGGGCAAAGCTGACCCACAAGGTGCGCGCCAGGGTTCTTTGCTCGTCTTCCTTTCCCGGAATAGCCCGGAAGCCTGTTGGCAATGGCGTGGCCAGGCTTTGCCTGCCTGCCTGTACGATATTCTGTAGGTCGTTCTTCCAGAAATTCGGTGCGTCTGCACTGGTTCTCAGTACCTGATTGATTCTGCAGTTCTGTGTGGTGCGCAGCCCCAGGGTCAGCCGGGCGATCTGTTCCGTCAGGGACTTGTCTGATAGCTTGCCCAGGCTGGAAAAAAAACTGCCGCAGGCATGCAGGCGCTCGCCTGGGGAGTCGGGAAGCAATGGTGGCGGATCCAGAGCCAGGGCATCCGAGGAAAAATCCAGCAGGCCATAGCTTTGTGGTTCCAGCGCCAGGTCTTTTTCCCACTGCCGCTGTATTGCGGGGAGATGGGGTACGGCCCAGGGGGAGTCCAGAAACAAGCCCTGGGGATGCAGGAAATGGAGCATTTCTCCAAATAGCAGGTCTTCGTTTCTGAACAGGGGGAAAAAGGGAGGCACCAGATGGCTGGCATCGATTCCCGTCATCGGGGACATCAGGGAAAAACGGTGCCGAAACGTGGGGCCGAAGCTGCCCAGCCAGGAGTTTCGTGCAGTAATATGGCGCCGGTAGTCCGGCTCGGATGCCAGCAGCTGTTTTCTACAAGCTTCGGGTAATTGGTAAATCCAGTAGTTTGATGCCGTGCCCGGATCTCCTGCATAACCGCAAGAGGTAAGCAGGATCCTGGAGTCAGCCCTCACATGAGGGAAATCTGCCGGATGTAAGCCGCGCAAGGCGCTTTGCCGGAGAACCTCTGTTCCTACCAGGGAAAGTGCTTCCGCCAGTGTCGCACCCAGAGCGGTGCCGAAGCTATCTGCGCTGGGATCTGCGTTTTCTGTATTGTAAAGTGTGTGCCACTCACTATTGGAGCGGAAAAACTCCGCCCGCCGTGGCTGGGAGGTAATGACTGTTTCCTGGTAGTTTTCCGGAGGCTCGACGCGCTGGAACAGGGTATCATCATCGATCAGTACTACCTTGCGTCCGGCACCGAGCAGCAGCCCCCAGTTGCGGCTACGGCCATAGGAAGGGATGGCCGGATTGTCCTGGTAGCGCCCCAGAAGAAAATCAAGGCCTTCGGTATGTTCAGGCAGCTGTTCCTTCAGCTGACCCAAAACCCTGTTTTGTTCTTCGATGCCAAAGTAGCGCAGTTTCACGCCATGAGCAGCAGAAAATTCCCTGCAGATATCCTGATTGGCGTTGCGGCTCTCCTGTTGCCGGGAATCGTCGATTACATAATAGAGATTGTGTTCAAGAAATTCATGGTTGGCAGCCATGCTTTCCAGCAGCCGGGAAAGAGATTCCCTGCGGTCGCAGCTGAGGATGCAGAAGCACAGACCTGGTGGGGAAGACCGGGTGATGGGCGCAGGCTTGATGCTCGCCACCTTGTCTTGCGCCGAAAGCATTAACCCCGCTTGCCGGATGCTGCTGAGTGCCTGGCGGATATCCTCGGACTCGTCCTTCAATTCGGGTATTTCCCGGCCGATGTGTTCGGCATGTTCCGCCATGGTTCTAAATTCCCGGCACAGATGCAGGGAATACAAAACATCGTTCGTTACCACGATTTGCTGGCCGCTGTGCTTGCTGCGAATCAAT
The DNA here is from genome assembly GCA_024277555.1 of Gammaproteobacteria bacterium. GTDB lineage: Bacteria > Pseudomonadota > Gammaproteobacteria > Chromatiales > Chromatiaceae > Thiolapillus. The sequence goes on from JAJRUY010000204.1 coordinate 4,240, forward strand.
ACCCGCTGTTCCGGTAGCGGAAATTCCTGGCAGTCATCAAAGGCGATGAGCTCTTCTTCTGCGGATATCTGCGGTGCCGGACTTATATTGTAATTAAAGGAAAAGTTGTAGTTCACTGTGTCATTCATGATTCATCTGGCCGGGGAAAACACGTATCATCCAGGATATGTGCGAAGCTTACCTGATTCTGAGCGTTTCTGCCCCTGCGGCTACGGAAGGAGTATCCGGCCATGCCTGAACAGCGAACCCTGATCCTGGTGCTGGGCATGCACCGCAGCGGCACTTCGGTGCTGACCCGGGTGCTGAACCTGCTCGGTGCCGACCTGGGAACAAAACTGCTGCAACAGCAGCCAGACATCAATGCCAGGGGATTCTGGGAGCATGAACAACTGATTGCCATCAACGAGGATTTGCTCTCGATGCTGGGGCGAAGCTGGTATGACTTCCAGCCTTTGCCACGGCGCTGGGGGGCTGATGATCGAATCAGCACATTGATGGTGCGGGCGGTTGATTTTCTGCAGCAGGCTTTTGCAGATAATGCACTCCTGGCGGCAATTAAAGACCCCCGCCTGTGCCTGTTGCTACCGTTCTGGAAGGAGGCAGCGCAACGGGCGGGATGGAGGCCCGTAATTGTTCTGGCTACCCGTGCGCCATGGGAGGTGTCCGCATCCCTGTGCCGCCGTGATCCCATGGACAGCGCCAGTGCAAACTTGTTGTGGCTGCGCTATACCAGGGACAGCGAACAGGCCAGCCGTGATCTGCCGCGCAGCCGCGTGGATTATGCGGCCCTGCTTAAAGATTGGGAAACGCTGCTTGAGCGAACTGGCAAGGAGCTGGATATTGCCTGGCCTCATTCCGTGGAGGAGGCCAGAGAAGCGGTGGCAGCAGAAATTGATCCTGGCTTGTATCACCAGCGGGAGGTACCTGGCGAGACAAAGAGCCAGCTGGAGACGATGGCTGAACAGGCGTATAAGCTCATGCAAGCAGAAAAGCCGGATCACGCAGCGTTGAATACAATCTGGGAGGATTTTGACAGGTTTCTCCAGGAATGTGCCGTGCTTGCGGCCAGCCTGCAGGAGGCCAATCACAGGCTGTTTTCAATCACCAATGAATTGCAGGCGTTGGGAACAAGCCATCAGCAGGCGCTGGAAGTGATTGCGCAAAAAGACCGGCAGCTGGAGGGGCTGGCAGGTGAGCTGGAGCATGCCGTTTCTGTAGTGGAGAAACGGGATGAACAATTACAGAAGTTGGCATCAGAACTTGAACACGCTGGAACTGTGGTAAAGGAGCGGGATGCTCAATTGAAACAGTTGCAGGATGGTTGCCATAAATTGCGTAGCCATGTGGCAATCAAACTGGTGGCCAAACTTTTCTCTCTGGACAGCAAATGAACCGCGTGGTGGACATCATCATCCCCGTCTACGCTGGACGCGAAGAATCACGTCGCTGCCTGGAATCCGTGGTGAACAATTTGCAGAAAACCCGCTATCGTCTGCTGGTCATCAATGATGCATCGCCGGATCCCGGCATACATGAGGATTTATGCAGCTTTGCCGCTGCCCACGACCAGATGGAATTGCTCGAGAACGAGAAAAATCTGGGATTCGTCGCCACAGTCAATCGAGGTATGGCTTTCAGTGAAGACAATGACGTGGTGCTGCTCAACAGCGACACCGAGGTGGCCAATGACTGGCTGGACCGGCTGGTTGCTGCTGCAGACAGGGATGAGCGAATTGGCACCCTGACCCCCTTTTCCAACAATGCCACCATCTGCAGCTTCCCCCGTTTCTGCCAGTCCAGCGCCCTGCCGGAGCAATGGGATGTAGCCGCCCTGGATGACCTGTTCCGCCGGGTGAATGCCGGTGAGGTGCTGGACATACCCACCGGTGTGGGGTTCTGCCAGTATATTCGTCGCCAGTGCCTGCAGGAAACCGGTCTGTTCGATGTGGAGCGTTTCGGACGTGGTTATGGGGAGGAAAACGACTTTTGCCGCCGGGCAGCCGGCCTGGGCTGGCGCAATATGCTTTGCTGTGATGTGTTTGTATTTCACCAGGGTGGTGTGAGCTTTTCTGATGAACAGGCTGAGCGCGTGGCTCAGGCCCAGGAAATACTGCGGCAACTGCATCCGGACTATCATCTGCTGGTGGAGAAGCACATCCGGCAGGATCCGGCGCAGCTACATCGTACCCGGGTGCTGCTGGAAATGCTGCGCACTTCACCGCGAAAGAAGGTGCTGCATCTCACTCATCACCTGGGGGGCGGCACCAAGAAGCATATCCGTGAACTGTCGGCATGGCTGGCAAAAGATATGGATGCCCTGGTGATCCGCCCGGTAGAAGGTGGCGGTGCAAGGCTTTCCTTCGGCGCCAGCGATGAAGCGCCGAGCCTGTCTTTTTCTTTGCCGCAAATGTACCCACAGCTGCTGGAGCTGTTGCGGGCAGTAGATGTAAGTCAACTGCATTTCCACCATACCCTGGGGCTGGAAACCTGCCTGTGGGGCTTGCCGGATGACTTGCAGTTGTCTTTCGATGTTACCTTGCATGACTATTATTTCATTAATGCGCACCCCAGCCAGACTGATGCAAAAGGGCGGTACACGCCGGATCTAGATGCCCAGTCCAGTTCCTATCCTCTGGGTGTCAGTCTGGAGGAGTGGCAGGACAATCAGCGGCAGTTGCTGCAAAAGGCGCAACGGGTGATCGCACCTTCGGCCTGGGTGGTGCAGGAGTTCCGGCGCCATTATCCCGATCTGAATTACCAGGTCGCCTACCACCCGGATAGTGAAGAGCACATGCCCTGGCCACCAGTGCGTAATCCCTTCCAGGAAGACCGCCCTTTGCGGGTGCTGGTGCTGGGAGCCTTGAGTCCCGAAAAAGGTGCAGATACCCTTGAAACCGTGGCGGTAGCAGCGCGCAGGAAATCTGTGCCATTGGAGTTTCACCTGCTTGGCTATGCCTACCGACCACTTGCAGAAGCTGTTGTAGAGCATGGGGCTTATAGTGAGGCCGACTTGCCCCGGCATCTGCGGGAATTGCAGCCCGACCTGGTATGGTTTACCGCGCTGTGGCCGGAAACCTACAGCTACACCCTGAGCGAAATGCTCTTGACCGGACTCCCCATCGTGGCGCCGGATATCGGTGCTTTTCCCGAGCGTCTGCAGAATCGTCCCCTGACCTGGATAGAGCCATGGGACAATTCCCCCGAACAATGGTTGCAGTGGTTCGAGGAAATGCGGGGTTTTCTGGCGCAACAAGGCTGCCATGGGCAACCATGGCAGGATCAACCTGTGCCTCGGGGTGCGGAAAGGTTCTATCGTGACAACTACCTGTCGGAAATGCATCCTGCAGAGAATAGAAAATTGCCTGTCATGGATGACAGCTGGCTGGGTAGCCTGTTGCTGCAATCCCGCACTGCGGAAGGCAGGCAGGGACGACTGGGTCGCAAGGAGCGCTTGCTGATGCACCTTCTGGCCTTGAGGCAGGGGCGGGTCGGTCGCCTGGTGTCAAGGCTGGTGCCGGTCAATGTGCAGAGAAAACTCAAGCGCAAACTTTCCCGAAAGCCAATTCATGAACTGCATCGCAAATAAGCGGAGAAACTGTCTGCCAATCCCCTGTGACTGCAACTTTTCCCCGCTATTGAAGTCCTATGGGAAAGTTTCCATTTCCTGAAACCAATAACAGCATGAGCCGGGCCTGATGAGCGGGGCTTGATGGTTATTTCAACGTGAGCGCCTTTCATGGATACAAATTCGTGTTATGTCACCTGGCCAGGACGAGTCTGTTTCCTGGTTGTTGCCGGTTCGATACTGATGGTGGCTGGAACTGCCGGGGCGGCCACAAGCCTGCAGGCACAACAGGTTGCGGCTGTTGCTCCCATGCCGGTTACCCTGCGTGATGATCGTTTCCAGTTTGATTGCACCGCGTCTGATGTCCGGATGGGAGCCGATGGCTCATTGAAGCTGGAGGGGAGCACCTGCAGCAATGTGGTGCAGATTGATGTGTCGGGCAGCCTGCAGTTCCTGGAGAATGGCAGCATTACCCACAGCTGCGCCTTTGCCAGCATGACCATGAATGCAGAAGGCAGCATGGTCATTACTGCTGCGGGCAATTGCTTCAGAGATAGTGATGGAGACAACATTCCGGATCTGGTGGATCCGGCTGTGGATACGGCCGCTACCGGAGATTGCATCGTGCAGGGGGCGAGTCCGGATGAAACCGTCAGCCTGTCTGGAGCAAACTATGTAGCGAATGAAACCTGTATGTTACCTGCACCAAACCGCCTGGTTGCGGCGAACACTGTTATCGGAGCGGCAAATGCGCCTGCAACCGTAGATTTCCATGCGAAAAATGGCGTCGATCTTGTTGGTGCAACAGTTGATGGCAGCAGCACATTCCGTATTCACGGTGATGACCAGGTTCAGCCGGCGGTACGCATCTGGGGGCCGTTCCTGGTTCAGGCCGGTGGCGTTCTCTCGGTGCATCCGTCTGGCCAGCAGCAATAAGTAACGCCAGTTTTTTGGGGCTGGCGGCAGGTCTCACCTGTCCCTCATTTGTGAGAAGTGGCCGGGAATGATAATCTGATCGTCCCGCTTCCACCTGCCTGAAAACCCATGCCTTCCACTGATTCCATATACCGGCTGGAAAAAGAAGGCATCAGCGCCCGTATCTATCTGGATTCCCTTACCGGCCTGCGCGGTCTCGCCGCCTTGTGGGTGGCGGTCTGGCATGTGTGGGGCTTTGCCGGGCGACCGGTTTATGAACTCGAGCTGTGGGGGCTGCATCTGGATCTGACGCCCCTGGTGCGCACGGGCTGGGCAGGGGTGGATATTTTTTTTGTGCTTTCCGGCTTTGTGCTGGGGCTGGCCTATTGTCAGGCCTGGCTGGGAAACCGCCCGCCGATTCGTACCCTGGAGTACTTCCGCCGACGCCTGTTGCGGGTGCTGCCGGCCTACTGGGTGCAGATCGCCGTGTTGCTGCTGGTTCTGCTCCTTACCGGCGCAAGCCTTCCTGCAGGTAAAGACATTCTTGCCCAGTTGCTGATGGTACACAACCTCTTTGGCGGGCCGTCCACCCAGTTGAACCCGGTGTACTGGACGCTTCCTGTTGAATTCAATTTCTACCTGCTTCTGCCCCTGCTGGCTTTAGTTGTTGTGCCCGCCCGCTGGATGTGGCTGCTTGCACTTGCATTGCTGGTAGCGGTTTCGTACCGTTACAGCCTGTTCCAGTATTTTCTCCATGACCTGCCGGTGAGTCAGAAGGTATGGTGGTTGAATCAATTGCCCGGGCGGCTGGAACAGTTTGTTTCCGGCATGGCAGCCGCATGGATCTACTCCTCGATTCGTGAGAAAGGCTTCGAGCGATCCCTGATCTATCGCGGGCGTTATCTGCTGTTGCTGGTTGGCGTTTGCGGGATGGGTCTGCTGGCATGGTTCATTCATATCACCCAGCCCATCGGAGCGGTCAATGTGGAAGGACTTACCTACTGGGGTGGTCATTGGTCATTGTTTATCTGGCACAGTCTTTTCGGCTTCTGTGTCGCCATACTGGTGCTGGTTGTGGCTCTGGGGATGCCGGTAACGGATTTTTTCCTGGCCAATCGAACAGCCATGTATATGGGGCTGATCAGCTACAGCTTGTATCTGTGGCACTTTCCGCTGGTGAAGTGGCTGCATTTGGCAAAGCTGCCAGTGCTGCTGCCAGACATGCCGTTGCTGAACGGCTTGCTTTGGACTGCGGTGCCGGTATTGCTGGTGTCTTCACTCTCATACTGGATGGTGGAGCGCCCGTTCCTCAGAATTCGCCATTCCCGCTGACCTGCATCCAGAGGATATGGGATAATCGGCACCAGACCCGAATGGCGCTTACTTAAGGCAAAAACTCTGGTCATCCCGGCGCATGCCGGGATCCAGGGCGGCCGCTTATTCCCGGGATTTTGGATTCCGGCATGCGCCGGAATGACGAGTAACGAACTCTTTGGCTTGAGTAAGTGCCATTCGTGCCAGACCCAATTCGGGTTTCCCTATTTACTCAAGGTACAGTTTTATGGCAGATATACCCAATCGGGATGAACAGATACTGGGCATGATCGATCAGTTTGTGGAAGTGGCGAACCGGCTCAAGGATGAAGGCAACAATACCGACCTGGTAAATGCGGCCTTCATGCTGGCTTCTGGAACTTATGCGACCTATCTTGCGGCAGGCAATGAAGGTTATCTGAAGGAAGATGGTGTTCGCAAGGTTGCCGGGGCCTACAAGCACAACCTGGAATTGCTCCAGGGGTTGAAAAAGGCCCAGTACGACCCAGATGGAAAAAGCTGACACAGCTGATAACGCCGCCGTTGAGAGACTCCGCTGTTCTGCGATCATCGTCAATTTCAATGGTGGCGAGCTGCTGCTGGAAAGCCTTGCCGGGGTTCTGAACAGCACCCTGCCCGTCGAAGTTATCCTCGTAGACAATGCATCTACAGATGGGAGCGCGGTAAAAGCACAGGAGCATCACCCCGGGGTTCAGTTGATACGAAACAGCAACAACCAGGGGTTTGCCGTTGCCGCCA
>JAJRUY010000205.1 GCA_024277555.1 Gammaproteobacteria bacterium
CATTGATGAGCAGGCCGAACAGCTGGCGCAGCACGGACTCATCATGCACCAGCTCTTCCTTGGGCAGCTGCCTGACCAGAAGTTTGTCCATATCCATGCCATCCGGTACTGCTGCCGGTTCCGCATCCAGCAACAGGGCACGGAAAGTAAAGTCTTCCAGAGGATCACCGTCCGCCCAGCGCACGGGCTCGTGCAAATACAGCTGCTTCCATTGGGGGCGATGCTTGTCCAGCACTTTGGCAAAACGAAGGCTGAAACCCTTTCCGCTGCCCTCATAACCATGCACCGTGGTGGCGAAGGCAATGCGCTTGTATCGCAACAGCAGTTTCTCCAGCAACGGCACGGGTATCCCCGCTGCTTCATCCACCAGCAGCAGATCCGCCGCTGGCAGCTTCTGTGCCAGCTCATCCGGAGCCACGAATTGCAGCCTGGAATCGCCGTATTCCAGCAAGCCGCGCCGTTGCAGGACTGCGTGCAAGGCCGAAGCTGCATGCCGGAACAGGGCAAGGGTTGCATTCCGGCGCGGCGCTGTTACCAGGATGGATTTGCCGTTTTCCATCAACAGCTTTGCCGCCGCCATGCCGAATGCGGAAGATTTTCCTCTTCCCCGGTCTGCAATCACGACCATGGGGCGTTTTCTGTGTCCCTGTGCAACGGTTTCCAGCGCAGCAATCACCTGCTGCTGTTCCCTGGTGGCAACCATCCCCTCCGGAGCGCTACTTGGCATCTGGCATGTTGAGCCTAACGGTCGGTATTTGCTGCAAATATGCGCCAATCGCTGAATAAAGTAACTTCTTTTACCGTTTTCTGCAGCACCGGATTCCAGGCTGTACTGCTGCGGCCAAGCGGCCAGGGGCGGGGTCAGCAGCAGAAAGTTTCCTCCGCCTCTCACCAGTCCGGAGGCAATGGCAAAGGCATCTGCATCAAATGCGCCCAGAGCATCGAAAACCAGATGCTCCACATCCTGGCCCAGCAGCCCGGTAATTTTTTCCACCGGCAGGGCATCCGCTCCATCCGGGGCTTTATTGCTGATCCAAAGTGCCCGCTCGCCAGCAAGTATGGCCATCGCCTGGCGATAACTGCTGTCTGCATCTCCACTGATAATCCGGAAATTCCGCCATTGATGATGAAAGTTGGAGCCTTGTTGGTAAATGCTCATGTTTGGGGCTTTGTTTTCTCCTCTTTGAGCAGAAATTTGTCAATAACCGACTCACCACCCAGGTAATGATGTTCTGCATATTTCAGCGCATACCAGGCACCACCCAGGATCAGGGCAATGGCCAGAACCGGCCCCAGCAGTTCCGCAATCCAGAAAATACGAATGCTGCGGCGGGTTTTTTTCAGCTCCGTCTGCAGCTCCAGCAGCTTGATTTCCGTTTTCTCGGTATTTCTGCGTATGGCCTGGAGCTGCTGTTCCAGCGCATTGCTTTTCTGTAACTCCAGCAACGCGGCATCCTTGACGGCGGGTTTGTTGCTGGTGGATTTCTCTTCCTTGCTCATATGCCTTGCTCTCCTGCTGCCCCGCCACTTGGTACACCGCCATCATCCGGGGGCAATTCCTATAAATAATAACACCTTATGGGTCTTGGAGGTTTCTCTATATTTGCCTACCATGTCACCATTGTTGATTTATCCCGAAACAAGCCATGGAGATCCAGATGCTGCAAGATAATACCCCAATCGAATCTGATTCGTGATTTTGGACGACACCTGCCACGAAAGGAAGCCGATGAGCTGCGCAATCTGCTGGATCAGATTATCAGATTGCCGGCCTGATGTAGCACACTATGCTTCAGGGTCATAAGCCAGGTTCTGCCCCAGCCAGCGTTCCATGATCTTGCTCTCCATGCCTTTGCGCCCCGCATAATCTTCCAGCTGATCCCGGTTGATCTTGCCCACGGCGAAATAGCGTGATTCCGGGTGAGAGAAATACAGGCCGCTGACCGCCGCTGTGGGCACCATGGCTTTGGATTCGGTAAGCCAGATACCGGCATTCTTCTCGGCGTCCAGCAGCTCCCAGAGCAAATCCTTTTCCGTATGATCCGGGCTGGCGGGATACCCCATGGCGGGGCGTATGCCTGCATAGCCCTCCCTGATCAGCTCATCATTGCTAAGAGTTTCCTTGCTGGCATAACCCCATAGAGCCTTGCGCACCTGTTCGTGCAGCCATTCCGCCTGGGCCTCCGCCAGGCGGTCGGCCAGCGCCTTGAGCATGAGGCTGGAATAGTCATCATGGTCTTTTTCGAATCCGGCAACTCGCTCGTCTATGCCCTCACCGGCGGTACAGGCAAAGGCGCCAATCCAGTCTGCCTTACCGCTATCCACGGGAGCGATGAAGTCTGCCAGGCATTCATTGTACTTGCCCGGGGGCTGTTTTCCCTGCTTGCGCAACATGTGGAAAACCGTAAGCACCTGCTTGCGCTCCTGGTCTGCGTAGACAAGGATATCGTCGCCCCGGGCATTGGCGGGAAACAGCCCCACCACGGCGCGGGCGCGCAACCATTTTTCATTCCTGATCTGCTCCAGCATCTGCTTGGCATCCTGAAACAGCTTGCGCGCCTCTACACCCTTTTCCGGATCATCGAGAATTTTCGGGAAGCGTCCCCGCAACTGCCAGGCGTGGAAGAAAAAAGTCCAGTCGATATAGGGAATGAGCTGGTCCAGGGGGATGTTTTCATATACGGCCAGCAGCCCCGCTCCCTTTGGAATGATTTTCACCTCCGGTGGAACACTCTGCAGTGCCGCCGGGCGTACCGGCTGCCACTGCTGCCAGTCAATCGGCGTGGGATTGGCTCTGGCCTGTTCGATGGCAACCAGGTTGCGTGCTTCATCTTTTTTGGCGCGGCTTTGGCGCACGGCTTCGTACTCTTCACGCAGCTGCGCAAGAAAGCCGGGCTTTTGTTCTGCCGAGAGCAGGGCGCTGGCTACACCCACGGCGCGGGAAGCATCGGCAACATACACCGCTCCATGTTCATACTGTGGCTCGATCTTGACCGCCGTATGCGCCTTGGAGGTGGTGGCTCCGCCGATCATCAGGGGAATGGTGAAGCCCTGGCGCTTCATTTCCTTGGCTACATGTACCATTTCATCCAGAGACGGGGTGATCAACCCAGACAGGCCGATGATGTCCACGCCTTCGTCTTTTGCCGCCTGCAAAATCTTCTCCGCCGACACCATTACGCCAAGGTCAATGACCTTGTAGCTGTTGCACTGCAACACGATGCCCACGATGTTCTTGCCGATGTCATGCACATCGCCCTTGACCGTGGCCATGAGGATTTTACCGGCATTTTCTGCCGGATGTTCCGCCTTTTCCGCCTCCAGATATGGCTCCAGCCAGGCCACGGATTTTTTCATCACCCGGGCGGACTTGACCACCTGGGGCAGGAACATCTTGCCCGCACCAAACAGATCACCGACCACGTTCATGCCCGCCATAAGCGGGCCTTCGATCACATGAATGGGGCGGCCCAGCTTTTCCAGAGCCTCTTTGGTGTCCGCGTCGATAAACTCGGTGATGCCCTTTACCAGGGCATGTTGCAGGCGCTTTTCCACCGGCCAGGAGCGCCATTCCAGGTCTTCCTTCCGGTTCTGCACCTTGCCGTCACCGGCATAGTTGGGCGCAATGTCCACCAGGCGGTCTCCGGCCTGCGGATCACGGTTGAGGATGACATCCTCCACCGCCTGGCGCAGCTCTTCCGGCACTTCGTCATACACCACCAGCTGCCCGGCGTTGACGATACCCATGTCCATGCCCGCCTTAATGGCATGATAGAGAAATACCGCATGGATGGCCTCACGCACCGGGTTGTTGCCACGAAAAGAAAAGGAAACATTGGACACGCCACCGGAGATCAGGGCATGAGGCAGGTGCTGCTTGATCCAGCGGGTGGCTTCGATGAAGTCCACCGCATAGTTGTTGTGCTCTTCGATACCCGTGGCCACCGCAAAGATATTGGGATCGAAAATAATGTCTTCGGCGGGGAAGCCCAGCTCGCCCACCAAGATGCGGTAGGCGCGCTCACAGATCTCGATCTTGCGCTCGTAGGTGTCCGCCTGGCCCGTCTCGTCGAAGGCCATGACGATCACCGCCGCACCATAGCGCCGACACAGGCGCGCCTGCTGGCGGAATTTGTCCTCCCCTTCTTTCATGGATATGGAGTTGACGATGGCCTTGCCCTGTACGCATTGCAGACCCGCTTCGATGATGTCCCACTTGGAGGAGTCGATCATGAACGGCACCTTGGCGATATCCGGTTCCGCCGCGCACAGGTTGAGGAAGCGGATCATCGCCGCCTTGCCGTCCAGCATGCCTTCGTCCATGTTCACATCCACCACCTGGGCGCCTTCTTCCACCTGGCTGCGGCACACGTCCAGGGCTTCTTCGTATTCCTCGTTGAGGATCAGGCGCTTGAATCTGGCCGAACCGGTGACATTGGCGCGCTCGCCCACGTTGACGAACAGAGAGTCTTCGGTGATATTCAGGGGCTCCAGACCGGACAGGCGGCAGGCGGCGTCTGGTTCGGGCAGTCTGCGCGGCTCCTGATCTTTTACCGCCGCGTAAATTGCGGCGATATGCTCCGGTGTGGAGCCACAACAGCCACCGATGATGTTGATGAAGCCGGAGCCGGCCCATTCGGCCACTTCTTCAGCCATGGCCTCTGGCTCCAGATCATATTCCCCGAACTCATTGGGCAGCCCCGCGTTGGGGTGGGCAGAAACGAAGGTTTCAGAAACCCGGGACAGCTCTTCCACATACTGGCGCAGCAGATCTGGCCCCAGGGCGCAGTTGAGGCCGATGGACAAGGGGTTCGCGTGACGCAGGCTGCTGTAGAAGGCTTCCGTCACCTGCCCGGACAGGGTACGACCGGACTGATCGGTGATGGTGCCCGAGATCATGATGGGCAGCTCCGTGCCGGACTCACGGAACACATCCTGCACAGCGAAGATGGCAGCCTTGGCATTCAGGGTGTCGAAGATGGTCTCGATGAGGATGATATCGGCACCACCTTCCATCAGCCCCCGGGTGGCTTCCCGGTAATCTTCCGCCAGCTCTTCGAAAGTAATGGCGCGAAACCCCGGGTCGTTCACATCCGGCGAGATGGACAGGGTTTTGCTGGTGGGGCCCAACACCCCGGCGACGAAGCGCGGCTTATCGGCGCTGTTGTACTTATCTGCCGCCTCCTTTGCCAGACGGGCCGCCGCCACGTTGATCTCGTACACCAGCTCTTGCATGTGGTAATCGGCCATGGAGGCGCGGGTGGCGTTGAAGCTGTTGGTTTCCAGAATGTCTGCCCCGGCTTCGAGGTATTGCTCGTGTATGCCCCGGATGATGTCCGGCTGGGTGAGCACCAGCAAATCGTTGTTACCCTTTACATCGCTTTGCCAGCCGGCAAAGCGTGTGCCTCGGTAATCTTCCTCGGTTAGCTTGTGGCGCTGGATCATGGTGCCCATGGCGCCATCGAGAAGGAGGATGCGTTGCTGGAGTATCTGGTACAAGGATGGCTGGGAATGGTTGCTCACGGGATCGGGTATCTAGGGGCTGGCAAAAGCCGATTATACCTGACAGCGGAACTTTATTGCCCCGGCATCAATGCAGCCTGGTTTGCAAGGTTCTGCCATGGTCGGCTATGATTGAGCCACGCCATGGATTGGCGCTTATTTTTATATACTCAGGGAGAGAGCCATGCCACCAGCAACTATTCCTTTTCTTGGCTTTATCTTGTTCCTGCTTATCGGCAGCAGCCACGCAGCACAAGTGTATCGCTGTACGCAGGCGGACGGAAGCATCAGCTTTCAGCAGCAGGCCTGCGCGGGCGACGGAGAACGCATCGAAACCGGTGAGGCCCAGCCGGTATGGTCTTCCCTGCGCTCCGGGGAGAAATCGCTCTACAAACAGTATCGCAAGCGTGACCAGGAGCGGCAGAAGCGCAAGCTGGCAAAAAGCAACGCCAGGAAAAAGCCCGGCCAGGCAGAGCAACGCGCCTGCTGGAACAAGCGCAAACAGCTGGAAGCGGTCAGTGCGAAACTGCGCCGGGGTTACTCCCCTGCTACGGGAGAGAGCTTGCGGCGCAGGCGAGACAATCACCAAGACTATCTGCGAACATTCTGCCCCTGAACAGTTCAGCGCTTATGCCCGGCAGCACGCCACAACTGGAAGTTGGGATAGGACAAATAGCCTTTGGCCAGAATATAGTTCAGGACGTTGCGCAGACGAAAAAAACGCACCACCGAATCCACGCGGATGATTTCGCTGCCGTTTTCATCAAAGAAAACCACTGTCGGCGCATAAAAAACGCCCAATGATTCCGCCCACCACCTGGCGCTGGTCTTTCTCCCGTCCGGCGTAATCACTGGATCCGCCGAACGCAGGTTCAACTGCACAGCCTCGAAATTCTCGAGCAATTGCAGAATCTCTGGCTGGCGCAGGGGCTGGGTATGCAGAATATCGCAGGCATGGCAGTTTCCCTGCTCGAAGAACACCGCCAGGGGGCGCTCTCCGGGAAAACGGCTGCGATCCAGATTATATGGCGGTGGCAGAAAAAACTCCTCTTCCACCATGTCTTCCACCTCGAATCGCAGGGTGCTGTCACCCCGATCCAGATAGAATTTGAATGGCTCCCGCTGGTAGTGCCCATCCGCCACATATTCCAGGGCGGCCTGGAACTGGTAGGGTGGATAATAGCCACGCAGACGCAGGGCAACCCCGCCGGTTTGATCATAAAACACCAGTGACGGAGTAAAATTGGTGCCCATTTGCAAGGCATAATCCCGCTGGGTCATGGTACTGCCTCCGGGATCCGTGACCTCTTCCGGACTCCAGATATCAATGGCGATTACGTCAAAATGGTCACGGGTGTATTTAACGATATCCGGCTGCCTGAAATTGACTTCCATAAGCTGCCGACAATACGGGCAGCGTTTCTGCCCGAAATAAACGATGATTCCCTGTTTGCCGCTGTCCAGCGCTTCACGCAAGTCATCCTGCAGATCCAGAAAGCTCTCCTTGAACCAGTGCGGATGCTGAACCAGCTCCTTAAGGGGAATATCATCAAAAACCAGAGGATCTTCTTCCGCTGCGGCTGGTGCCGGGCCGTTCCACCAAAG
>JAJRUY010000206.1 GCA_024277555.1 Gammaproteobacteria bacterium
AATCATCCAGGATGTTCCAAAAGGCAAGACCATAGCCTTGCTGCTGCTGAAGCCCCAGGGGCCGGTATTTGTAGCCATGCGCACCCCAGAATAATATCCAGCAAGGAATATAGCTGCTTTTGCTGCCGTCTTTGGGTTTGATTCAATGGGAAAATCCACCGGGAAATAATTGTCGATCCGGAGTATCATTCGCCGTTGCTGATTTTTCTGGAAATCCCCTGATTCTGCTGTGTATATTGCCGGCTCAGAACTCCATCAAACCCGAGGACTGATGTCTAAACTCGATCACATTCGAAACTTCTCCATCATTGCGCATATTGATCATGGAAAATCCACCATTGCGGATCGGTTCATCCAGCTTTGCGGTGGTTTGACGGAAAGGGAAATGGAAGCCCAGGTACTGGACTCCATGGATCTGGAGCGTGAGCGTGGCATCACCATCAAGGCGCAGAGCGTAACCCTGAATTTTATCGCCAAGAATGGTGAAACCTACAAGCTCAACTTTATTGATACCCCTGGGCATGTAGACTTTTCCTACGAGGTGTCACGTTCTCTGGCGGCATGCGAGGGCGCGTTGCTGGTGGTGGATGCGGCGCAGGGTGTTGAAGCCCAGAGTGTGGCGAATTGCTACACCGCAATCGAGCAGGGGCTGGAAGTCGTGCCAGTGCTGAACAAGATTGATTTGCCATCTGCCGAGCCGGAAAGAGTGATTACCGAAATCGAGGAAATCATCGGTATCGAGGCCGAGGATGCCTTGCGTGTCAGCGCCAAGACCGGGCTGGGTATCGAAGAGCTGCTGGAAAGCCTGGTGGAGCGCATTCCCTCTCCCAAGGGAGATCCCGATGCGCCGCTGCAGGCGCTGATTATTGATTCCTGGTTTGATCCTTATGTGGGGGTCATTTCCCTGATTCGGGTGATGAATGGCAGCCTCAAGCGCCGGGACAAGTTCGTGATCATGTCTACCGGACGCAGCTACCAGGCTGAAAAGGTGGGTGTATTTACGCCCAAGCGCACAGATACCAAGGTGCTGGATACCGGAGAAGTCGGCTATCTGATTGCCGGTATGAAGGAAATCGATGCGGCGCCTGTGGGGGACACCATCACCCTTGCAGACAACCCGGCTGCAGAACCCCTGCCCGGATTCAAGGAAATGCAACCCCGGGTATTTGCCGGGCTGTACCCCATCAGCTCGGACGACTACGAGAACTTCCGCGAGGCCCTGCACAAGCTGCGCCTGAATGATGCCGCATTGCACTTTGAACCGGAAACCTCCCAGGCTCTGGGGTTCGGCTTCCGCTGTGGTTTTCTTGGCATGTTGCATATGGAAATCATCCAGGAACGCCTGGAGCGGGAATATGATCTTGATCTGATCACTACAGCGCCGACGGTTATCTACGAAGTAGAGAAAACTGATGGTGAGATCCTGATGGTGGACAATCCTGCGGATCTGCCGAATCCCGGTCAGATCGAAGAGATCCGCGAGCCAATTATCGAGGCGCATATCCTGGTTCCCCAGGATTATCTGGGAAATGTAATCAGCCTGTGTATCGAAAAGCGCGGAGTGCAAAAGAACATGCAATATCTTGGTGGTCAGGTGCAGCTGGTGTATGACCTGCCCATGAATGAAGTCGTGCTGGACTTTTTCGACCGGCTCAAATCCGTCAGCAGGGGGTATGCCTCGTTTGAATACGAGCTGGACCGTTTTCAGGCAGCCAATCTGGTCAAGCTGGACATCCTCATCAACGGAGAACGCGTGGATGCCCTGTCGCTCATCGTACACAGAGACTACGCCGAAAGCCGGGGCCGGGAACTGACGGAAAAGATGAAGGAGATCATCCCCAGGCAAATGTTCGAGGTGGCCATACAGGCAGCCTTGGGAAACAAAGTCATCGCCCGTTCCACGGTGAAGGCGCTGCGCAAGAATGTTACCGCCAAATGTTACGGTGGCGACATCACACGCAAGCGCAAGTTGCTGGAAAAACAGAAAGCAGGAAAGAAGCGCATGAAGCAGGTAGGGCGGGTGGAAATTCCCCAGGAAGCCTTCCTGGCGGTATTGAACGTAGGAAAAGACAAGTAACTCCTGTTGGAGCTGAAATCCTTATGAAAGAACAAAAACAAACGCCATGGTATGAATTTGTTGCGCTGATAGGGATCGCTGGCGCCTTTGTCTGGGTGCTGTACTCCTTTGGCATAGAGGCCGCACTGGCTTTTGCCACGGTGGTTTCCGGTCTGATCTGGGGGCTGTATTTGTTGCTCAAGCGCAAATCTGCACCACGGGATACCAAGGAAAAGGCAGTGACAGAACCATTGATGGTGGACTACGCCCGTTCCTTTTTTCCCATTTTCCTGTTTGTGCTGCTACTGCGCGCTTTCGTTGTAGAGCCTTTCCGCATTCCTTCCGGATCCATGATGCCGACCTTGCTGGTTGGGGATTTTATTCTGGTCAACAAATTCGCCTATGGTTTGCGGTTTCCAGTTACCAAAGCCAAATTTTTTGATGTGGATACGCCGGAACGGGGCGATGTAGTTGTATTCCGCTACCCTGCAGATCCAAAACTGGATTATATAAAGCGTCTGGTTGGATTGCCGGGGGATCGGATTGATTACAGGAACAAGGTGCTTTACGTAAACGGCAAAGCCGTACCCCAAGCCAGGGTTGGCATCTACGAAGGAGTCGGGTCCGGCGAAAAAATGAGTGGCAGCTGGGAGCTGAAAGAGAGCCTGGATGCTGCTGAGTATTCCATCTTGATCAACCCCCGCGCACCCAATTTTGGAGCCGGGTGCCGGGTGCTGGCCAATGGGGAAGTCACGATACCGGAAGGGCATTTTTTTGTGATGGGAGACAATCGTGACAATAGCAACGACAGCCGTTGCTGGGGATTTGTGCCGGAACGGAATTTGGTTGGAAAAGCCTTTGTGATATGGTTAAGTCTTGATTGGAATCGCTCTGGAATATTCGATTGGTCACGCATTGGCGAAGTTATTGAGTAAAGGGGAACAAATATGCAATACCTGAAAAGACCGCAGCAAGGACTCAGTATCACCACCTGGATTTTTCTCAT
>JAJRUY010000207.1 GCA_024277555.1 Gammaproteobacteria bacterium
AAGTCAAAACCTCTGTCATCCCGGCGCATGCCGGGATCCAGAAGCCTCAACAAACTGCATCACAGCTGGATTCTGGCATACGCCAGAATGACGGAAACTGCGTTTTTTGAGGCTGATTCCGCTTAAGTAAGTGCCATTCGGTACTGACCCCTTTCCCCCCACTCAAAACGTCGAAGAGCCTAATATCAACACCTATCACATTTTTATCTGGAAACATTAAAGCCATAGAAAGAGCCTTTATTCCATGGCCACACCCAAAGTCTATAACGGTGCTCCAGTCAGGAATTTTGCTATTTATGTTATTGACAATTATCGACGGACATACATTAAAATGGTTATTTATGTATATGGAAGGCGGGTTATCTCTATACTCCTGTATCCGATTACTCATTTTTTTATGAATGCCTTTCTCATGTTGAGTTTTCCTCGAAAAAACTGGGGATTTCTCTAGTGGTTAGTATTTTGTCCAGATCGATGGACCAACGGGGTCAGACTCGATTGATTGCCGCCATCGGTTCTGCTGGTCAGGTTGGGCTCCTCCTTGCGCACCCAGATTGGGCAACCGCATACTAATAATCGACAATCTCCTGGATTGTCTGTCATCAGTGTACCCGCCCTGTATCTTGCAAGGCAAATTCCAGACTCGGAGAATGGAATATAATTTGATGTTTTTTTCCAGCAAGAGCCGGAGGCCGACAAATTCAGTGGCTTATGGGTTCCGGCCTTCGCTGGAATGACAATTTTTCGAGGCGGACGACTATGCTGACACAGGGGGCATCTGTTGAACCAGATGTGTAAAATGCTCCCATGAACATCCACCTCATTGCCATAGGCGATAAAATGCCCCGCTGGGTGGCAGAGGGCTTCCAGGAGTATGCCCGGCGGCTGCCGCCGGAATGCTCTTTGAAGCTGCAGGAGATCAGCGCCCGGCACCGGGGCAAGAATGCCGATATTGCCCGCATCACCCGCGATGAGGGCAAGACGATGCTGGGCGCCATCCCCAAAAGCAGCCGCGTGATTGCCCTGGAGGTTAAAGGGCGCAGCTGGAGTACGGAAGACCTTGCTGCACAGCTGAAAAACTGGATGGCGGATGGGCGGGATGTGTCCCTGCTGGTGGGCGGCCCGGAGGGATTGGCGGCCGAATGCCGGGAACGGGCGGATCAGCTGTGGTCGCTTTCTCCTCTGACCCTGCCCCACCCCTTGGTGCGGGTGCTGATTGCGGAGCAGTTGTACCGGGCATGGAGCATCCTGCACAACCATCCCTATCACCGCGCATGATTGTTCTGGCTTCGCAATCTCCCCGGCGGCGGGAATTGCTGGATCAGATCGGCGTTGCCCATGAGGTGATCGCCGTGGAGGTGGACGAGACCCCGTTCGAAGCAGAGCCAGCCCTGGAATATGTGCAACGCATCACTCTGGACAAGGCCCGGGCCGGGTGCAGGCTTACGCCTGCGATGCCGGTGCTGGCCGCTGATACCTGCGTGGTCGTAAACGATGCCATCCTGGGCAAGCCGGAGGACGAGGAACATGCAGTGCATATGCTGCAGCTGCTATCGGCAACCACGCATCAGGTTCATACCGGCATCGCCCTGCTGCACGACGGCAGGGAGTACTACCGGCTGAGCAGCAGCCAGGTATGCTTCCGCACCATCAGCGAAGCGGAAGCCCGGGACTACTGGGCAACGGGAGAACCGGCAGACAAGGCCGGAGCCTACGCCATACAAGGGCGTGGAGCATTGTTCATCGAGCATATTTCCGGCAGTTACTCCGGCATCATGGGGCTGCCCCTGTATGAAACCGGACAATTACTGGCGAATGTCCCCGGCTGGTCGGTGTAATATAGGAACATGAGCGAAGAGATACTGATTAATGTCACCCCTCCGGAAACCCGGGTCGCACTTATCGAAAACGGCATCGTCCAGGAGGTGCTGATCGAACGCAGCTCCAATCGCGGGCTGGTAGGCAATATCTACAAGGGCAAGGTCTGCCGGGTGCTGCCCGGCATGCAGGCGGCATTCGTGGATGCCGGGCTGGCGCGGGCGGCATTTTTACACGCCGCCGATATCAGCAGCGGTAACGGTGACAAGTCCACCGACATCACCCAGTTGGTTCGGGAAGGCAGCTATGTGGTGGTGCAGGTGGTAAAAGACCCCCTGGGATCCAAAGGTGCGCGGCTGACCACGAACATCTCCATCCCCTCCCGCTACCTGGTGTTCATGCCCAACAGCAATACCACCGGCATTTCCCAGAAGATCGAGGATGATGAAGAACGCCTGCGTCTGAAAAACATATTGCAGGAAGTTTCTGAAGAATGTGGACTCAAAGGTGGCTTTATCGCCCGCACTGCGGCAGAGGGTATCGATGCGGAGGAGCTGCGCACCGACATGCTGTTCCTGCAGCGCCTGTGGCAGTGCATCCAGGAAAAAGCCAACACCACCAATACCATAAAGATCATTCATGAAGACCTGCCCCTGGCGCTGCGGGCATTGCGCGATCTGGCCGGGCCAGAGGTGGAAAAAATCAGCATCGACTCCCGCTCCACCTGGGAAAAAGCCGTGAACTTCGCGGAAAAATTCAACAAGGATATCGCCTCCCTGGTCAAGTACTACCCTGGTGAACGCCCGCTTTTCGATCTCTACAATGTGGAAGACGAAATCCAGAAGGCCCTGGCCCGCAGGGTGGATCTGAAATCCGGCGGCCATCTGATCGTGGATCAGACCGAAGCCATGACCACCATTGATGTCAACACCGGCGGGTTTGTGGGGCACCACAATCTGGAAGAAACCATATTCAAAACCAACCTGGAAGCCGCCCAGGCCATCTGCCGGCAGCTGCGGCTGCGTAATCTCGGCGGCATTATCATCATTGATTTTATCGACATGGCCGAACAGGAGCACAAGCGCCAGGTGATGCGCACCCTGGAGCGCTGGCTGTCCAGGGATCATGCACGCACCACGGTTTGTGAAGTCTCCTCCCTGGGGCTGGTGGAAATGACCCGCAAGCGCACCCGGGAATCTCTGGAACATGTGCTTTGTGACAACTGCCCCACCTGTAACGGGCGCGGTTACATCAAGACCGCCGAAACCACCTGTTATGAAATATTCCGCGAAATATTGCGCGAGGCGCGCCAGTTTGAAAGCAAGTCATTGCTGGTGCTGGCTTCGCCGGAGGTGGTGGACCGGCTGCTGGATGAAGAATCCCAGGAGCTGGCCGAGCTGGAGCAATTCATCGGCAAACCCATCCGCCTCCAGGCCGAAACGCTCTATACCCAGGAGCAGTATGACGTGGTGCTGGTGTAATTCCACCTTTCCTGTTCATGGGCGCAGCGATAATCGAATGGTAGCAATATGAAGGCATATACAGCCCCGGAAAAGCGGTTGTTCATTTCCACTCCGTCAAACAAGGCAGATTAAGTTGCTGTGGGGAATCTTCAAGCATCTGTTGGTGCGGCTCGTCCAGCTGCTGTGCCTCATTATCGTTCTTGTTGCAACCGCAAAGGTACTGCTCTTTGGCTTTGCCCTGTATGCAGAAAACAACAAGCAAACCATCGAGAGCTGGGCCAGCACCGTCGTTGGCACCCGGGTGCAATTCAGCAAAATCGAAACCTACTGGGCAGGCATTACCCCACGGCTCTGGGTACGCCATCTCACCCTCGGTGAAGAGGAAAAACTGACCCTGGGAGATGCCCTGGTGGGGATAAACCTGGGGGCATTGCCCCGGTGGAAGGAAAACCTGCCCATCAACATTCACCTCACGGGCACCCACATTCAGGTTCTTCGGGATGCTACCGGTAAAACACGCATTTCCGGCCTGCCCATGCCCACCGGCGGCAACAGCAAGCTGCCTGCCTATGTTTTTCTGGAAGACGCCAGCATTGACCTCCAGGATAAAAGGCGCGGCGCCCGCATTCACCAGGGATATTTGAGCGTAAAGTTGTTCACTCGGGGAAATCACAGCAGCCTCGACATCAATTCCCGCGAGCGGGGCTTGCAAATAAGAGGAGAAATCAACGGCTCGATTTCCGCAGGAAACTGGTCGGGCCTGTTCTGGTCACAAGGACGCGGCCTGCAAACCAAGCAACTGCTGCAGGCCTATCTCCCCGACAATTATCTGCTGAGCAACCTGCAACTGAATTTCCAGGCATGGAGCTATTGGGAGCAGGGACAACACCGCAGCACACGGGTAGTGGTTGATCTGGATAAGGTGAATCTGCATACCCCCGACAATCAGGCCCTCAAGTTCACCGACCTGCAAGCTGACCTGCTCTACGAAAAACACGATTACGGCTGGAAACTGCAGCTAAGGGATTTGCGCATGAATGCCAACGCCCATCAGTGGCGGGACACCAGCATGGCAGTGCTGATGCAGCAGGGAAAGCTGCTGCTGGGCATATCGCAAATTGATCTTCAGGGAACGGCAAAACTGCTGCCGTTGCTGCCCCGGGATGATGAAACCAGAAAACTGCTGGAGACCCTGTCTCCCAGCGGCCTGCTGACTTCCATACACGCCGGCATAGACCTCAAGAACCCGGCATCCACCCCGGTTTTTTACAGTGAA
>JAJRUY010000208.1 GCA_024277555.1 Gammaproteobacteria bacterium
CGCCCTTGCACCGATCTTGCTGCCCAGAGACGATATTTCTTCACTCATCAATAGCTTGGGCTATTGATTCGATCAGAAATTCGCCTCTGAACAACAATCTCGGCACAATCATCGGACTTCCAGGTGAAACATCCGGGCTAAAGATATTGTGAATTATCACTGACAGCCCAATACCACAATGGCAATATCTAACGCCAATCCATTCAGATATAATTAACAAGTTCACCATTTGCCCCGTATACAGCATGTGACCCAGGAGAACACGGTGACAGAAGCATCCACTTCCAACCAAAACAAGGCAAGGTATTCCGACGACATCTACGAGGAAGCCGCCAACTGGCATGTCAACACCGGCGAAGAAAAAATTTACCCGAAAAAAGCATCCGGCAAATGGCGTCGCTTGAAGTGGATTACCCACAGCATCTGGCTGATTCTTTTCATTGGTCCCTATCTCCGCTGGAATGGCCAACAAGCCATTCTTTTCGACATCCCCAATCGCCAGTTCCATATCTTCGGCCTCACCATCCTCCCCCAGGATGTATGGATGCTGGCATTGGTGCTGTTGTTCTTTGCCATGCTGCTGGCGGCAGTTACCACCATTGCCGGTCGGGTGTACTGTGGCTTTTTCTGCTTCCAGACCGCCTGGACAGATTTGTTCATCTGGCTGGAGGACAAGATTGAAGGCGCTCCAGCCAAGCGCCGCAAACTGGACAGCGGCCCCTGGACTGCGGAAAAAATACGCAAGAAATCACTCAAACTTCTGGTATGGTTTGTTATCTCGGTGCTGACCGGAATCAGCTTCGTTGCCTGGTTTACCGATGCCCGCCAGCTCTGGCATGATCTTCTTACCTTCAATGCCAGCACAACAGAATATGGTGTAATCGCACTGTTTATTGCCGGGACCATGTTGCTGGCAGGCAAGCTGCGCGAACAGACCTGCTTCTGGCTTTGCCCCTATGCCCGCATACAGGGCGTCATGTACGACATGGAAACCATTCTGCCCACCTACGATTTCCATCGCGGCGAACCCCGCGGGCGCCTGAAAAAAGGCCAGCTCGTGGAAGGCAACGGCGACTGCATCGATTGCAAACAGTGTATTGCCGTCTGCCCCACCGGCATCGATATCCGCATGGGCCAGCAGGAAGGCTGCATTACCTGCTCCCTGTGCCTGGACGCCTGCGATGCTGTAATGGAAAAAATCGGCCGCCCCACGAATCTGATTCGTTACGCCTCCATGGATGAGATGGAAGGCAAAAAACAGCTGCCTTTGTTGAAGCACCCCAGAGTATTAATCTACTTGACCATCCTGACATTGGCAATCAGCGGAATTGTTTATGGCCTTGCCAGCCTGGGGCATATCGAAGTCAAGGTTTTGCATGGCCGCTCACCATTGTTTGTACAACGTAGCGATGGCACAATACAGAATAAATATGACGTAAAAATACTAAACAAAACTACGGATGATATTTCCGTCAAAGTAACCGCATCCGGCATTGAAGGAATGATACTGAAAGGCGCTGAGAAACCCTTGCTGGCACGAAAAGGCAATACCGGCTCTTACATTATGTTCATCAACGCTCCGGCTGAAAAAATCAAGGCTGAACGCACACCGATTATCTTCAAGATCATCAATCTTGACGACCCTACACAAACCTCTTCTTACGAAAGCATGTTTTTTGCCCCTAAACCATGAGTTCCACCATGAATGATACACGCCCTGACAATACTCCCCGCTTCTCGCAACACAACAAGGAAGCATTCAGAAATCCATGGATCCTGGGATGGATCGGCGGCATCATTCTGGTGTTGAGTGTCAATGCCGCCTTTATCGTGACAGCCTTCGTGACCAACCCCGGCCTGGTGGAAAAAAACTATTATGAGAAAGGCCAGGATCAGGAGCAAAATTTTGTGTCGCAACGGCAGGCGCGCAACCGCCTCGACTGGTACATGCAACTGGATGCAACACACAAACCTGTAGCGGGAGAACCAGTACGCTATTCTTTCAATATCGTAGATGCCAAAGGCGTTCCCATTGACGGTGATAGCGCCGTTATCCAGGCCTACCGACCCAGTGACGTAAACGCCGACTTCGACATCGAGATGCAGAAGATCGCCCCGGGTGTTTATAGCGCCGAGCTGACTTTCCCCTTGAAGGGCATCTGGGATCTCAGCGCCGTGCTGACCAAAGGCGAGGACAGCCTGAAGCTGACCCATCGCATATCGGTGTTATCCAGCAACAATCAATGAGCGCCCAAACTGGCAGCTGCTTTCATTGCAGCCTGCACTTGACTCCTGAGCAGGATTTTTCCGCCAGGGTTGGCGGTCAGACACGGCATTTTTGCTGTTTTGGCTGTCAATCCGTATGTGAAGCCATTTATGCCGCTGGCATGCAAGGTTTCTACAAGCGCACCCCGGAAGGTATGCTTCTTGAACCCCCGCCAATGCCTCCCGAAGATGTTGGCGTCTATGACCTGGATGAAGTCCAGGCGGAATTCGTACAGGAACACGGGCAACAGCGGGAAGTTCATCTGCTGGTTGAAGGCATCCATTGTGCTGCCTGCGTATGGCTTATTGAGAACAGCCTGAGCAAACTTCCAGGCATTCTGTCTGCACGGGTAAACCTGTCCGCAAAACGGCTATTGCTGCGGTGGGACAACAGCCAGATCAAGCTCTCGGAAATCATCCGCCGCCTGGGAACCATCGGCTATTCCGCCACACCGTTCGACCCTGAAGCTGCCGAGAATATTCTGAAAAGACAAACCCGTGACCTGCTTTTCCGCATCACCTTTGCCGGCTTCACCATGATGAACCTGCTATGGGTTTCCATTGCCTTGTACAGCGGCGCTGATGAGGGCGAATTCCGCTCCCTGTTTCACTGGGTAGGTTTTGCACTGGCCACTCCTACTTTGTTCTATTCCGGCTGGCCTTTCCTGAAAGGCGCCTGGACCGGTCTGCGCACCATGCACCTGGGCATGGATCTACCCATCGCCCTGGGTGCAACCGTCACTTGGGCCTATTCCACCTGGGTGACGGTTGCCAACCTGCCCGATCAGCATGTGTATTTTGATACTGTAGTAAATTTTATTTTCATCATCTTGGTTGGCAGGCATCTGGAAGGCGTTTCCAAGCGCCATGCAGTAGCCGCCACCCAACGCCTTCTCGACCTGCAGCCCAGGGTTGCCCTGGTGCTGCAAGATGGTGAGGAAAAAACCGTACCCATACGCCGGGTTCAACCAGGCAATACCGTAATCGTCAAGCCGGGAGCAAATATTCCGGTTGATGGTGTCGTGCTTCAGGGGGAAAGCCAAGTTGATGAAGCCATGCTCAGCGGCGAATCCAGGCCCGTTGCCAAACGCCCCGGAGACAAGGTATCAGCAGGCACTGTCAATGCCCAGGGAGCCTTGACCATAGATGTTACCGGCACCTTGAACAACACCGCACTGGGGAAAATCATTCGCCTGGTAGAAGAAGCGCAGGCTTCCAAAGCCCCTATCCAGTGCATGGCAGATCGCATCGTTCCCTGGTTCGTGCTTGCCACTTTGAGCCTTGCCACCCTTACCTTTTTCCTCTGGGTACGCAGCGATTTCGAAGTGGCCCTGATGGCCGCCACTTCGGTGCTCATCATCACCTGCCCCTGTGCATTTGGCCTGGCCACACCCATGGCCATCGCTGTAGCTACCGGACAGGGCGCCAAGCATGGGATACTGATCAAGAACAGCACTGTGCTGGAAACCCTCTCTCATGTGCAGCACTTTGTGTTCGACAAAACCGGAACCCTTACTGAAGGAAAGATGCGGATTACACAGATCATTCCTGACGAGGACATGGATGAGGCACAACTATTGCTGCTTACTGCAGCCGCAGAACGCCTCTCGGAACACAGTATTGCCCAGGCAATCATTGCCACGGCAAAACAGAAGGATCTTTCTCCCAAGGAGATTGAAGTAACGCAGTTCGTCACCAAATCCGGCCTTGGCATTCGCGCCCAGGTACAACAACACGCCATGATTATAGGCACCCTGCGCTGGCTTCAGATGCAAGATATTCAGCTTAGTGAAGCGCTGCTTGAGCAAACCCAGGCACTTGAACAACAGGGCATATCCGTAGTTCATGTCGCCATAGATGGTATGCATAGGGGCTTGATCGGCATGGCGGATCAACTCCGTCCCGATGCAAAACAATTGATCGCATCCCTGCGTGCCAGAAATATCCAGCTGACCCTGTTGTCCGGAGACCGACACACCGTTGCCGAGGCCGTGGCACAACAGCTGGGCGGCATGCAGGTTATCGCCGAGGTGTTGCCCGAAGACAAGGATCAGGTCATCGCCAAGCTGCAACAACAGGGCAAGCTGGTGGCCATGGTTGGAGATGGTATTAACGATGCGCCAGCATTGATTCGTGCGGATGTGGGCTTCGCCATCGGCTCAGGCACCGATGTATCCATGGAAAGCGCCGATATCGTACTGATGGGAGATGATCTGGAGAAAATCCACCTGGCAGTGTCCCTCTCCCAGCGTACCCTGCGCACCATTCGCCAGAACATTATTATTTCCTTCACTTACAATATAATCATGGTGCCACTGGCCATGTCCGCTATGATAACGCCATTGATTGCGGCCATTTCCATGCCCATCAGCTCCTTGCTGGTAATTGGCAATGCTGCACGCATACGCACACTCTTCAGGCAACAGAGGAAATAATGGAAGTCATCTATACCCTAATTCCCGGCATGATCTTTTCGGATTGCTATTCGTGGGAGTACTGATATGGGCCATCAAGCGTGGCCAGTATGAGGATATGGAAGGCGATGGAAACCGTATTCTCATGGATGAAGACGAACCAGAAATGGAAGACAGCGAGCCGACCCACAGAAAAAAACGGCCGGGACTCAACTACCCAGACGCCGACTGATCCCGGCCCGGATGCAGTCCAGTACGCCATAGTCCACCTCCTCACCAAGGGCTTTGAACACCGGCCCCAGGCGCACATCATCAGCGCCCTGCTCCAGCATCAGATCCTGAATATGCTGTATCTGCGCTGTATCCAGATGCACCACATCCTGCAGCGCAACCGCACCCTGCTCGATTTCCCTGGCCATGTGACTGTAGATAGTGGATGGCTTCAGTCCACGCCGCTGGGCAATCTCTTCTATGTCAAAGCCCAGACGGAACAGATCCATGCTTTCCATTACCGTATCCTTGACCGAAGCATCTTCGATTTGCCCATGTGCCTCCAGCACCTTCAGAAAAGCTTCTCCATAGGCATCCAGCTTATGCGCACCTACACCGGAAATGCGGCTCATCTGCTCCATGGTTCGAGGCTGCTGCTCCAGCATCGTCATAAGAGTGGCATCATGAAAAATAACATAGGGAGGAACTCCTTGATCCCGGGACAGTTCCAGGCGCTTTTCCCGTAGCGCCTCCCACAGTTTGGTATTTGCACCACTGTAGCCACCCTTGCGCCTGGCGGTACTTTTCCTGCCGGTTTTGCTTTCTTCACGCAATAGCAGGGTTTGCTCACCCCGCAGCAGGCTGCGGCAGGATTCAGTCAATTGCAAACCACCGTGCCCCTCCCGATCCAGAGCCAGATAACCCTGGGCGATGAGCTGCCGGAACAGTCCGCGCCATTGTTTCTGGTTCAGTTCCGTGCCAATGCCAAAGGTGCTGACCTGGTGGTGGCCAAAGCGCCGGACACGCTCATTGTCTTTTCCCAGCAACACATCAATCAGATAATTTACGCCAAAGCGCTGGCCAGTGCGATGCACACAGGACATTGCTTTTTGTGCAGATTCCGTCCCGTCCCAGGTTTTGGGGGGATTCAGGCAGATATCGCAATTACCGCAAGGCGCTTCCAGGTGATCGCCAAAATAGGCCAGCAGCGACTGGCGGCGGCAGCTGGCAAGCTCACAGTAGCCCAGCATCCGCTCCAGCTTCTGGCTTTCGATGCGTTTGTGCTCTTCATCAGCATCGGATTGATCTACAAACTGGCGCAGGGTGATGACATCCTGCAGATTGTAGAAAAGCAGCGCCTCCGCCGGCGCCCCATCCCGCCCTGCACGGCCTGTTTCCTGGTAGTAGGCTTCCAGGCTTTTGGGCAAACTCAGATGAACCACAAAGCGCACGTCAGGCTTGTCTATACCCATGCCAAAAGCGATGGTGGCAACAATAACAACCCCTTCCTCGCGCAGAAACCTGTTCTGGTTTTCGGCACGGATCTGTTGCGATAAACCAGCATGATACGGCAATGCCTTGACGCCTTGCCCCTGCAACCAGACGGCAGTATCTTCCACCTTGCGGCGTGACAGGCAATAGATGATGCCCGCCTGCCCGGGATAGTCCAGCTCAATCAAACGCAGCAACTGCTGCCTGGCATTGCTGTTGTCCGCAGCGACCCGATAGCGGATATTCGGCCGGTCAAAGCCACTGATGAAATATTTTGCCTGCTCCAGATTGAGACGCTGGATAATTTCCTTGCGCGTAGGCTC
>JAJRUY010000209.1 GCA_024277555.1 Gammaproteobacteria bacterium
ATCTTTTTCCATAACGGGCTCCCGACCCGGTGAGAAATGCGGGCTAGCCCAGGTGTACGGGAGCTGCCCACGGCTGCGGGGTTGCCAGATCGCAACCCTGAGCTGGCTCCTGCCGGTATTGCGGGGCTACTGGTAACGTTTCAAAATAGACTTGCGAGCTTGCTTGTACTCGGATTCTGACAGCAGGCCTTTTTTATAGCTTTCTTCGAGATCCTGAAGCTCCTGCCCCATGGTTGTGGTTGTTACACGCGAATTTACTTGGGTGCCGCTGCCGCAGCCGCCCAGGGATACCAGGGCGGCCAGTGCAACTGGCAAGAGGATGGAAGAGTATTTCATTGCATCAAACTCCTTAGGTGTTGCGATTGTGCCGCGGATTGTAGCACTTCAGGGGGTGCTTTGTTCCCGCAATAACTTTACCTGAAACAGGTTGTTGCGTTCTTCTTCTTCCAGGGTTTCCTGAATGTAGTGGATGGTATCCTGGTAGCGGGGGATGATGTTGTACTTCAATGCGTTGACGCGCTTTTGGGTCTTGTGCTGTTCATTCAGCATGCGCCGCAGGGCGATTTCCGCTTCTCCCAGTTGTGCCAGCACCACGGCCATATCCGCCAGGCGAGTGCGCACCTTGTCAAAGCTGGCATCGGTCCACATCAGGCTTACCGGCTGCAGGGGATATTTTATGGCTTTGACTGCTGGATATTCCACGCCAAGATTGCTGCGTGGCAGTATCTTGACCTGAATTGTCGGCGCCAGCCCCAGCCCGGCCTGATGCAGCATTCGGTCGCCCATGCGCATTTGTGTAATGCTCAGCCAGTGATAGGCGCTGTCCACCAGATCAGCAGCCTCCTCGCGCAATTTTCGATAAGTTTTCAGCTGGTTGCGTACCATGCGCGTCAACAGCTCGCGCTTGCGCTCCAGCAAGTCGTGCCCCGTGGTCAAAAATTCCAGCTGGGATTGCAGCTGCAACAGTGCATTGCGGGTGGGTGGTATGGGCAGGCGCTGAGTCATGCCGTGCTGTCCCAATGATGGTAGCGTGCCAGGTCTGCTTCACTGACCCGTGACAACACCTCCCCCGGTAACAGGGACAGCAACTCCCAGGCGATGTTCAGGGTTTGAATGATGGAGCGGTCTTCATCCGTGCCCTGGGCCAGAAAATGCTGTTCGAAACCATCGGCAAAATGCAGATACTTGCGATCCAGATCGGGCAATTCGTCCGGGCCAATGATGGAAGCCAGGTTGCGCACTTCCAGCGCTTTGGCGTAGGACGCATACAGCTGGTTGGCCACCCGGGGATGGTCTTCCCTGGTATCGTCCTTGCCGATGCCGTCTTTCATCAGGCGCGACAGGGAAGGAGGAATGTTTACCGGCGGATACAGATTCTGATTGTGCAGATCCCGGGACAATACGATCTGTCCTTCCGTAATGTATCCGGTCAGATCCGGGATCGGGTGGGTGATGTCATCCGATGGCATGCTCACCACCGGCACCATGGTGATGGAGCCGTGGCGGTTGCGTACACGTCCAGCACGCTCATAGATTTCCGCCAGATCGGAATACAGGTAGCCGGGGTAGCCTTTGCGTGTCGGCACATCGCCCTTGGCGGTTGCCACCTCGCGCAGGGCCTCGGCGTAGTAAGTCATGTCGGTAAGCACCACCAGCACATGCAGATCCAGATCAAAGGCGAGGTATTCCGCCACGGTCATGGCTGTGCGCGGCAGGATCAATCGTTCTATGGGCGGGTCATCGGCAAGGTTGATGAACATCACCACGTTGCCGAGCACACCATTGGATTCGAAATCATCCCGGAAGAAACCGGCGTCTGCATAGGAGACGCCCATGGCGGCAAACACCACCACAAAACGGGATTCTTCGCCCAGCAGCTTTGATTGGCGCACGATTTGTGCTGCCAGCCTGTTATGCGGCAGGCCTGATCCGGTAAAAATGGGCAGCTTCTGCCCCCTGACCAGGGAGTTGAGACCATCAATGGCGGAAATGCCGGTTTGAATGAACTCCCGGGGATAGGCACGGGCAATGGGATTGAGAGGTTGGCCGTTCACATTGCGGCGCAGGCGTGAAATGATCGGAGGGCGGTCATCCCGTGGTTCTCCAATGCCATTGAACACCCGGCCCAGCACATCCGGCGACAGGGGCATTTCAAAAGGTTGCTCCAGAAATCGCACCCAGGTATTGTCCAGATTCAGATCATCGGTTCCTTCCAGAACCTGTATCATTACCAGTGCCTCCGAGCTGAGAATGACTTGGCCATTGCGCTTCTGGCCATGCTGATCGCGGATACTGACCCGGTCGCCAAAAGCCACGCCGGGCACTGATTTGAGAAACAGCAGCCCGTTGTGGGCAGCGGACGCATAGCGGTATTCTTTCTCCCTCATTTGCCATGCTCCTCATATTCGTGGCGCATTTTGTCCAGCCGGGCATGCAGCTCTGCCCCCAGGGTGGCAAGTTCTGGTACCTGATCGTTGCCGTACAGGTTCTTGGCGCGCCTGGCGCGGCTGATTTCGGGCAGCGCCAGCAGGGAGGAAACCGGAACACCCGCCTGTACCAGTTCCCTGCCTTGTTGATACAGGCCAATGATCAGATCCAGCAGGGCAAACTGCTTTTGTGGAGAGCAGTAGCTGTCCACCTCCTCCAGGGCGCTTTGCTGCAGCAGGCCCTCGCGCACCAGGGCGGCCATTTCTACACTCCAGCGCTGCATGGGTGAGAGTGCTTCGGCGCCTACCAGATTGATAATGCGCGCCAGTTCCTCTGCCTGGTTGAGCAGATTCAGCGCCTGAATGCGTTTTTCCTGCCAGCTTGCATTCACCTCC
>JAJRUY010000210.1 GCA_024277555.1 Gammaproteobacteria bacterium
GACCCTTGCCGGCCTGCTCACGGGCATGTGCTTTTTGTTGCTCGACCTTTTCCAGTTCCCTTGTATTGATACCCTGCGCAATCTGCTTTTCCTTCAATGCTTCATCTGTTTCCCGCAGCTTTTCCTGGATAAGCTGCAGCCTTTGCTGCGCCTTTCCTGTATCCGAGTCCGGGGACAGCAGCGTTTGCAGGCGCTGTTCATATTGCGCTATTTCATCATCACAACCTGGCAGATCAATCTCGGAAAAAGAGATCGCCAACAACATTTTCAGTTGCGCCAACGCCTGTTTCGCTTCTTCCAATGCATTTCTTGCCAGCCGCTCGTTTTCTTCCGCCTGCTTCTGCGCCCGGGCTGTCTGCCGGATCTCCTGTTGCAGCTGCGCCAGGCGGTCACGGTTGTCGAATCCTGTCATCCAGTTCTGCCGCAAGGGACGATTATCCTGCTTTTCAAAATAACCACGCCTGCTGGACATGGTGCCTTCACGGGTCATGCCATACTCGATATCGCGTAGTGCTTCCGGCGAATCCACACAGTGACGATCTATGCCTGCCAGCAAGCCCTTGACGGCTTCGCGGTAAGGGTGTTTTTTGAAATTGAGCTTGTGTACGAAACCATCCTTCAAAAAACGCGCAGTTCCTGTACTTTCTTTTATTTCCAGTAATCGCACATGCAGGTGATTGTCCCTGCTGTTGATCCAGCGCAGCGCATCATTCATTCGTGACCGGGGCACCAGAATACGCAGGCGGTGCCCGCCGATGGCCCGCTCGATGGCGCCCCGCCATGCGGATTGTTCGGGTTTCACCTCTACCAGTTCGGCAAGATAGGGGAGCTCATCTTCTGCCAGTCCAAGCTGTTGCGCCATTTGCTGACGAAAAATATCGAACGCTGGCGGAATATTGGATCCGGGACGCGCCGCCACCTGCCGCTGCTGCTCTTGTGTCTCTTGTAATTGCCGCTTCAAATTCTGCAGCTCTGATATTGCAGCAAGCCAGGGGGGCTCGTACCCCGAAATCCTCTGCAGCATCTGTTCCTGTTTTTGCCCAAGGGCTGCCCGGTTGGCGTTGAAGCTTTGCACATCGAGCCGGTCATCCAGCTCCAGACGCCGCATCAGCTGCTGATAGCTGGTTGCTGCCTCTGCAATTCTTTTCCGTTCTTCTCCAAGCTTGCCCAGGGTTCGCTTCAATTCCTCCACGATGCCACCCCCGGCGGCCATATAGACACCTTGCAGGGTTTCCGCCTGCTGCTGAAGCTGCCCGGACCGGCCTTGCAGTACGGCAATTTCCTCATGCAGAGCATTGATCTGCCGTCCCAGACTGTCAGCCCGGGACTGCAGCAGGGAAAAACGCTGTTCGGCATACCATGCAGGGATCCGCTTGAGCAAGCGGCTTTGATCCTTGCGCTTCACACACAAACTATCGTGCTTTTTGGTTTCGGTGCGAATCGGCAGCAATGCGGCATGCTGGTTACGTGCGATCTGCAGCTCTTCATGGATAGTGGTAAGCGTATCGAAGCCCTTGACCACTTCAGCCGCCCGCTCAAAGGCGGCATTGTCATCCAGCACCAGCTCACGGAAGATTTCATCGATACTGTTCAGCTGTTTCAAGCCCGCAGCGCGATTGAGCAGGGTAAACGCGTTTTCCCCCACTTCGAAGAATCTCCGTAACTGTGCCAGGTAAACTTTCTTTACATTGGTAACACTCAGGTCAGGAATGGATTTGGCGTGCTGCTTGATCGCTTTGGCGCCACCCTGGTGATGCAGCTCCAGCAGGCTGTCCAGATTCTGCTCCTGGCTGCGATTGTAGATCCACAGCCGTTTCAGGTCGGACAAGGCGGAGCCGCTACCATCCAGCCAGAAAAGCCCTGCAATCTGCAATGTCTCCTTGCCGTTGCCAAAGCTCGCGACAATGGCGCTGAGGACTTTTGCCGGGCGTGCAATATGACTGTCATCCAGATCATTGCCTTCTCCGGTTTTCCCGCGCACATAGGAAACCAGGTCACGATCACTCTCATGCCCGCCGGTGGAGGCCAGATTGTACCTGGGGCGTTCGCAAATCAGGGTCATCAGGGCATCTACCAATGTCGTCTTGCCACTGCCGGTGGCGCCAATGACTGCGGTTCCCCGTGGGTCTATATCCACATGATGCCGCAACGCAAACGGCCCCCAGTTATACAAATCCAGACTTTGCAGCAAATAGCTGTCAGGGTAGATCAAGCTGTTCAGTTCTGTCACCTCAATAGCTGGATCATTCATGGCCTGTCCTTCCCTGTATCCGCCAGGCGCCTGTATTGCTCCAGCAAGGCTTTGAGACTTTCCGGGCTGGCCAGATGGGCAATAATCGGGCGTATGGTGATCTGATCCTTGTCATCAATCTGGGAGACAATGCCATGTCCCTTGAGTTTTTCCAGCAGGTTGCGCACCCGGCTCTGTTCCTTGACATCACTGCCCAGTTCGTTCAGATAGATTTGCAGCTCCGGTATCAGATCATCAACAAACAACACTGCATCCCCCGCTCCTGCACCGTTTTCCTGCTCATGGTTGAGAAACCGCTTGCGCAATATAGCCACCAGCAGCGACTGTTCCAGGGTCAGGCGCTGCCGACGCACCAGCGGATGAGACCATTCATCATCCTGCATCTCGCCAATAGCCGCTTCAGCCACGGAAAGAAACGCCAGTCCGCGAATATCGTCTATTTGCAGCCTCAAATCAAAAGGCTCCAGCAGTTGCCGGATTCTTTCCTGATAGGTCGTTGCCGTCTGGTACAGATTGGGTTTCCTCTCCATTTCCAACAATCCGGATTTGAGCAGCTCCTGAACACATTGCTTTATTTCCACAGGGGTATAATCTGGACAGGATTCACCGGAGTTCTGCGGCTGCGGCATTTGCTCATCCGCTGTTTCTTGCGCATGGCCATTCGCGGCGGCAAGTTGATCAAAGACATCTGTGGACATTCTTATTCCTCTTCCCAGTCGACAACCTCAAGTGCTTCTGCGGTTAAAGCGATCTTTGGCACGGTAAACCGCCAGCGCAGATCGACATCTTCACGGTCGTCGATTTCCAGTGTTTCCACCTCCGTTTTCACACCCAGACCGGCTTCGCGCGCCATTCCCAGCCAGAAGGCCAGCGTTTCCAGATCATGGCTGGGCGGCAGGCATTCCGCCAGTTGCGCCAGACCCATGGCGCTATTGTTCTGCTTCA
>JAJRUY010000211.1 GCA_024277555.1 Gammaproteobacteria bacterium
CAGTTGGGGCGGAATCGACCTGACCCTGCTCCCGGGCCAGCGCATATCCGGCACCGTGACCTTGCCCCAGGGAGAAACCGCGCCCCCGGAAGGGATGGATATCGGCATATACGCCACAAACCAGGAGGGCCGGTATGCGGGCCTATCCTACGCACGAATTCCCGGGGGAGATTCTTCTGCAACATATATACTCTCGGCAAACGCTGGTGCAGGAACAAACCTGAAAGTCTTCTATATTTATTCCAGCAATTTTCCGTATCTGCGCAAGGGCTTCTATAGTGATGCAGGCACAGTCTGGGACGAGAACAGCGCATCCGTCCTTCCCGGTGGAAGCGACCTGACAGGCATAGACCTGACCTTGTTGACCGGCAGCAGGATTTCCGGCCAGGTTTCCTTGCCTGCCGGAGAGCTGGCGCCTGCAGGAGGGCTTTATATCTACCTTCATTTTACCAACGGGGACAGGCATCCGTCGTACTCCAGGAATGCCTATATTCCGGCAGGCGAGGCTTCTGCACCCTATGGCATTTCCCTGCTACCAAATGCAATTGCCAACTGGGAAATATCCTACACCCTTTCTGATGGTGGCATGTATTTGCCACAAGGCTACTATTCGGCATCAGGAACGACATGGAAAGCCGCTGAGGCCACGCTGCTGCCCGGAGACTCCTCACACCCGGACAGCAATCTGACCTTGCTCACCGGCAACCGTATTTCCGGCCGATTGTCACTGCCTGCAGGCGATGTGGTGCCCGCAAGAAGCATGCGCCTGAGAATGGCGGTGGAAAATGAAAACGGAACCGAGGAAAACTGGCAGGACATCATAATCAAGCGGGGACGCAGTTCGGCAGAGTATATGCTGGCCGTGGTTCCGGATGATACAAGGAGCTGGATCGTATCCTATTCCTACCCTTGGCAAAACACACCCTATTCTCAATCCGGCTTCTACAACAGTACTGCCACCACCTGGAAAAAATCCGCAGCGACGGCTCTGGCAGGAGGAGCAGATCATTCGGGCATCGATCTGGTCGTATTGGCGAACCGCAGAATCAGCGGCCGGATATCCTTGCCCCCGGGAGATATTGCACCCGCCAATGGCGTTGCCGTCACCATTTCCGCTTTGCGGCAACAAAACTACAGCACAGAACAGCAAACCAGCATCAAGATAGAAGAAGGAAATTCCGGGGCATCCTACACCTTGTGGCTACCCCCCGATGAGGAAACCCAATGGGTGTTGCAGTATTCCTATCATGGATCTATACCTTACATGAACAAGTCTTATTATGCCGCCACCGGGACGACCTGGGACAAAACCGCAGCAACATTGCTTGACGGCGGGCATGATCACTCCGGAATCAATATGGAGCTGCTGAGAAAGTTGCATTTCAGCGGCACAGTATCACTTCCCGCAGGTGAGACTGCTCCCCCCGGGGGAATTGGCTTTTCCGTCAATTTTGACACCCAATCAACATGGGTGGAAATCGGGGAAGGGAATTTTACTGCACCCTACGAGTTATGGGTGCCCATTGATCCAGACCAGACATCACCCCTAAGCTACTGGTTGCCCGAAGCTGGAGCCTACTTAAGCGATGGTTATTACACCAGTACAGGAACCACCTGGGACTACTTCCAGGGGGATCAGCTTCGAGCCGATTCGGATCACCAGGGAATTGATCTGGAGCTATTGGCCGGCGACCGGATCAGTGGCACCCTGTCCTTGCCGGGAGACCAGGTGGCGCCAGCCGGGGGGGTCAGCCTGATAATACAAAGCCAAGACATCCATTCCATACAAGGAGAGTATGCCTATGTATCCATTGCAGAAGGTGAATCTGCCGTAGATTATGCCTTGGCACAGATCCCGAACCCGGAAGCACAGCGGGAAGTCTCCTACATCTACCTGGGGTCTGAACCCTATATTCACGAAGGGTTTTATGCCTTCCATGGTACTTCTTGGGACAGCAACAAGGCATCCTTGCTCAACGGGGGCAGAACACATGACAGGATCAATCTGCAATTGCTCAAGGATATTCCCGACAGCTGTCCCCTTGCCGATGAAAGCATTCCCGGACCACTACTGTATGCAGGGGACTTCCACTGCTCGGCTGAATCCTCGATTACCGCCGGATCATCCCAGAAAGTTATCGTAGGCAAGGGCGCTTATGTTCTTTATTCCGCACCACAGATAGAACTCAAACCCGGGTTTTCTGTACATGGGGGTGTTTTCAGGGCGGGAAACAACCTGTTTCCCTGACCCCATCTGGTTGTTAACCCGGCGGCCAGCCCATGGGACGCCCGCCCAACACATGCATATGGATGTGGAACACGGTTTGCCCTGCGCCGGCATTGCAGTTGATTACCGTGCGATAACCCTCCTGTGCGATGCCTTCCTGTTCTGCTACGGCCTTGGCCGCCAGAGCCATCTTGCCCACGAGTTCCGCATCTTCAGGTTGCAGATCGTTAAGGGTGGAAACATGCCGCCTGGGAATCACCAGTACATGCGTAGGCGCCTGGGGATTGAGATCCCTAAACACCAGCACGTCCTCATTTTCATAGATAATATCTGCAGGGATATCTCCGGCAGCGATTTTGCAAAATATACAGCCTGTCATGTCTTTGTCCTCAGAACCCTACTTTGCGACGTCCGGCAAAGGCATGCGCCAGGGTGCCGCCGTCCACATATTCCAGCTCCCCGCCAAGGGGTACGCCGTGGGCGATGCGGGTTGCCTGAATACCCTTATCCGCCGCCATATCACTAATATACTGCGCTGTAGCCTCACCTTCCACGGTAGGGTTGGTCGCCAGAATCAGTTCTTCCACCCGCTCTTCTGACAATATGCCCGCCAGATGATCCAGGCCGATTTCCCTGGGGCCGATTCCGTCCAGGGGGGAGAGCCTGCCTCCCAGTACGAAATAACGCCCGCTATAACCAGTTGCCTGTTCGATAGCCAGCACATCTGCCGGTGTTTCCACTACACAAAGCTGGACATCGTTACGCTGCTCGTTGACACACAACCCGCACAGATCGTTTTCGCTAAGGGTGCGGCAGCGCTGGCAATGGCCAATATTGTCTACTGCCTGCACCAACAACCGGGAAAGCCGGCGACCACCATCGCGGTCACGCTCAAGAATATGGAAGGCCATGCGCTGGGCGGTTTTCGGCCCTACGCCAGGCAGGCAGCAGAAGCTGTCCATGAGTTGCTGCAGCAGTGAGTCGCCTGTCATCTCAGAATGGCAGTTTCATACCCGGAGGCAGAGACAGACCGGAGGTCAGGCCGCTCATTTGATCCTTGGTTTTTTCCTCAATACGATGTACGACATCATTACAGGCCGCCGCTACCAGGTCTTCCAGCATTTCCTTGTCGTCGCCCATCAGAGAATCATCAATTTCCACTCGGCGTACTTCATGGCGGCCATTCATGGTGATCTTGACCAAACCTCCGCCAGATTCTCCAATGATTTCCGTTTTTGCCAGTTCTTCCTGGGCTTTTTGCATGTCAGCCTGTATTTTTTGGGCCTGTTTCATCAGGTTACCTAAACCACCTTTCATAACATCACCTAAATGTAGTCGCTATTGACCCGAATCTGTGGATTCAGGTGTTGAGTTTGATGCTGTCTACCAGCAACTCGCCATCAAAATTCTCTTCCAGAACCTTCACCACCGGGTCATTCTGCATGGCGTGTACTGCCGCAGCCTGTTTTTCTCGACATTGGCGTTCAGTAATCTGGGCTGGTGTTTCTTCAGCAACTTCCGCCACTTCGATTTCCATCCGGATATTCTGCCCCAGATACTTTTCCAGCGCCTCCTGCAACTTCTGCCGGGGCATGGAGCCAGCCAATGCGCCACCCGTGGGATTGAGGGCAAGCAGCAACTGGCCATCCTGCCATGACTTTACTGTACAGTGTGCCGCCAATTGGGAGGAAATCCCTCCCAGTTTCAGTGCTGGCAGCAAACGGTGCCAGTCATTCGGATCAATATTTCCCTGTGGTACAGGTGTCGATTCCCGCACTTCCGTCAGCGGTTTTTTCTGTTCGGCCAACACCTCATTTCCGGCTGAAGCCGACCTGCCCCGCCCCGCAGACGAAAGCGGCACTGGTGGTGGCTGGGTGGGTGCCCGACCTGTACCAGCTTCCGGCGCTACCGGACGAAAGGTCAACATTCGCAGCAGGATCATCTCAAAACCGCTGCGCGGGTCAGGCGCAAGATGCAAATCCCTCTGGCCGCGCAAAGCAATTTCATAAAAAAGCTGTACATCTTCCCCATGCAACAGCCCTGCCAGTTCCTGCAGTGCCTGCACATCTCCCCAGCTGGCATCTACAGCTTCCGGGGAAGCCTGGTACAGGGCAATACGGTGCAGCAGCAACAGCAAATCCTTGAGCAGGGCGGAAAAATCCGGTGATTGCTGAGCCGCCAGGGAGATTTGTTCCAGCACCCCGGAGGCATCATTGTCGATAACTGCCCGCAACAATTGTGGCAACTGATCCTGCGCGACCACACCCAGCATGGTTTTCACATCTTCTTCCCTGACCTGCCCGCCACCAAAGGCAATGGCCTGATCCAGAATGCTCAACCCGTCACGCATACTCCCATCCGCCACCCTGGCCAGTACATCCAGCGCAGGTGCTTCCCATTCCACTTTTTCCGCCTGCAAGATATGTTCAAACTGCCCGCGGATCTGCTCCAGGGGCATGCGCTTCAAATTCATCTGCAGACAGCGGGAGAGAACGGTGACCGGCACTTTCTGCGGATCTGTAGTCGCCAACAAAAACTTGACGTGGGGCGGAGGTTCTTCCAGAGTTTTCAGCAGGGCATTGAAGCTGGAATTGGAGAACATGTGTACCTCATCGATAAGATACACCTTGTAGCGCCCACGAATGGGCGCAAAGGGAACATTCTCCAGCAGTTCCAGGGTTTGATCCACCTTGGTGCGGGAGGCGGCATCCACTTCCAGCAGATCAGCGAAGCGGCCATCATCAACTTCCCGGCAAATGCTGCATTCCCCACAGGGCGTGGAGCTGACGCCTTTTTCACAATTCAGGGATTTTGCCAGAATGCGCGCCAGAGTGGTTTTTCCGACTCCGCGGGTTCCGGTAAACAGGTAGGCATGGTGCAGGCGATCATTGTCCAGCGCATTGCTCAGTGCGCGCACAACATGTTCCTGCCCGACCAGCTCTTCAAAGGTTCGGGGCCGCCATTTGCGCGCTAATACCTGATAGGACATAAGAAGATTTACAAAAAACTGGTGGCAACCGCACCAGCCACACCCCGGCACACACTGTCACTGCTGCGGCTGCTCCCTTCCGGGCCTGACCGGGTTCACAGCTGAGTGTTGCGAGGGGACCGATACGGTCGCCATAAATGTTTATCCTGAATCTACAGAATCAGGTTATTTCCCGAAATACGCATCCCGGGCGAGTTGTGGATTATGACCGATTTATGCGGGTTTAGCCATGCTTTCTGTTGGTTTCTGCTCAAACGCAACCACAAGATCCCGTCCCGCTGTTTTTGCCTTGTACAAGGCTTCATCTGCCGCATGAAACAATGCCATTCGTGCCTCACCCTCAGCCGGGCAGATCATTGCTACTCCCAAGCTGGCTGTCACAACACGCTCCACTCCAGCATCTGCTCTCATGTTACAAATGGCTTCCCGTATTATTTCTGCGGTGTTCACCGCCAGCTCCAGGTCACCCTTCAACAGCAAGGCAAATTCTTCCCCGCCAATGCGCATGGGTCTGCCTCTCACCTTGTATTCCTCACAAACCCGCAGCAATACCAGCGCAATCTGTTTCAGCACCTGGTCACCCTGAGGATGTCCATAGGCGTCGTTGTAGGCCTTGAAGTGATCCACATCCATCAGAATCAGGCAA
>JAJRUY010000212.1 GCA_024277555.1 Gammaproteobacteria bacterium
ACCTATGCCGATGTGGACGCCCTGGACAAGATCTATCGCCAGGCGTTGTCCGAGCATGATGTGGTGGGGCTTTCCATCGGCACCCGCCCAGATTGCGTGCCCCCGGCGGTGCTGGATTTGCTGGCCTCCTATCAGGATCAGGGCCATGAAATCTGGCTGGAGCTGGGCTTGCAGTCCGCGTTCGACCATACGCTGGAGAAGGTCAATCGTGGCCACGGTTTTGGTGAATACCGCCAGGCGATCGCGGCCGCTCATGTACGGGGGCTGGCGGTTTGTACGCATCTGATTGTGGGGCTTCCCGGCGAGAATGCCGGGGATTCCCTGTTGAGCCTGGATCGGGTGCTGGAGTTGGGGGTGCAGGGGCTGAAAATCCACCCCCTGCATGTGGTGAAGGGAACCCTGCTGGCGAATCAATGGCGGCGGGGAGAATACCAGCCGCTACAGTTCGCCGATTATGTGGATGCCGTGGTGCAGATGGTGGCGCGTACTCCCGAAGATGTGATTTATCACCGGCTGACCGGCACAGCGCAGGAAAATGTCCTTCTGGCTCCCCAGTGGTGCAACTGGAAATGGCGGGTATTGAATGCCATTACCCGCAAACTGGCCGAATCCGGTCTTGAGCAAGGGGCCATGCTTGCGCCCCTGCCGTCTGCTGTCAATTCTGATTAAGAGGTTTTTCCATGCAGCTTGTATGTCCGGCGGGAAATCTGCCGTCCCTCAAGGCCGCCATAGATGAAGGTGCGGATGTGGTTTATCTGGGCTTCAAGGATGATACCAATGCGCGCAACTTCGCTGGCCTGAATTTCAATGATCGCACCCTGGATCAGGGGCTGGACTATGTGCGCAGTCGTGGCCGTGAAGTCTATGTCGCGCTCAATACCTACCCGCGTCCCCAGGGCTGGAAACGCTGGCAGGTTGCAGTAGACAGAGCGGCGGACATGCAGGTGAATGCGCTCATCGCGGCAGACATGGGAGTGCTGGACTATGCTGCGAACCGCCATCCTGATTTGCCCCTGCATCTGTCGGTGCAGGGTTCGGCAACCAACTACGAAGCCCTGCAATTCTACCAGGAACGCTTTGGTATCCGCCGCGCCGTGCTGCCACGGGTGCTGTCCATGCCCCAGGTGAAACATGTGGCGGAAAACACAGACGTGGAGATCGAAGTGTTTGGTTTCGGCAGCCTGTGCGTAATGGTGGAAGGGCGCTGCCTGCTGTCTTCCTATGCCGCCGGGCAATCGCCCAATACGCATGGATGCTGTTCCCCGGCAGGCGAAGTGCGCTATGAGGAAACCTCCACCGGCATGGAAACTCGCCTTGGCGGGGTGCTGGTGGACAAAGTCGGCAAGGGTGAAAATGCCGGGTATCCAACGGTATGCAAGGGCCGCTACGATGCCCTGGACAAGACCTACTACGCCATGGAAGAGCCCACCAGCCTCAACACCCTGGATCTGTTGCCCGAGTTGTTGGCTGCTGGCGTGGTTGCGATCAAGATAGAAGGGCGGCAGCGCAGTCCCGCCTATGTAAGACAGGTCGCCCAGGTATGGCGTCAGGCCATCGACAGCTGCCTGAAAGATCCCCAGGGGTTTCAACCGCGCCAGGAGTGGATGCAGCAGCTTGGATCCGTGTCCGAGGGGCAGCAGACCACCCTGGGCGCTTACCATAGAACCTGGCAATGAGTGAGACTTCCATGAAACTATCTCTTGGTCCCGTGCAATACTACTGGTCCCGCGAGGACCTGATGGATTTTTATGATCAGGTGGCGGAAATGCCGGTGGATCTGGTGTATCTGGGCGAAACCGTTTGCGCCAAACGGCGCCTGTTCCGCTTTGATGACTGGATGAACACCGCCCGCAAGCTCGCAGAAGCCGGAAAGGAGGTGGTCTTGTCCACCATGGCGCTGCTGGAAGCCGAATCTGAATTGAAATCCCTGCGGCGTATCTGCAGCAATGGCGAATTCCTGGTGGAAGCCAATGACATGGCTGCGGTGCAGCTGCTT
Organism: Gammaproteobacteria bacterium; assembly: GCA_024277555.1. GTDB lineage: Bacteria > Pseudomonadota > Gammaproteobacteria > Chromatiales > Chromatiaceae > Thiolapillus. The sequence continues at coordinate 1,997 of JAJRUY010000212.1, forward strand.
TCGGCAGCGGGTCTGCCGTTTGTTGCCGGGCCGACGGTGAATATCTATAACGCGGCCACCCTGCGGGTGCTGGCGGATGCCGGTCTCCAGCGCTGGGTGCCGGCGGTAGAGCTGGGTAAAGACACCTTGGCAGCTATCCAGCAGGAAGCAGCGGATACGGTGGAAATGGAACTGTTCTCCTGGGGGCGCATGCCTCTGGCCATGTCCGCTCGCTGCTACACCGCCCGTGCTTATGATCTGCCCAAGGATGATTGCCAGTACCGCTGCCTGGATCACGCCGACGGCCTGACCCTGCGCACCCGTGAAGGGGAGCCTTTTCTGGCCATCAACGGCATTCAGACCCAGTCGGCATTGACCTGCAATCTGCTTTCTGAGCTGAGTGAAGTCAAAACACTTGGAGTGGATGTGTTGCGCATCAGTCCCCAATCACATCATACCGGCCGTATTGCGCAGGTTTTTGCCGAAGCGTTGCAGGGGCGGGGCATAGATAAGCTGCCCGACATGGAGCGGCTGATGCCGGTGGGTGGCTGTGACGGCTACTGGCGGGAGCAGGCAGGCATGCGCTACTCGCAGAAGTAGGGTTCTATCGTAACAGGGCTGCCAGGCGGCTTGCCAACCGGTGCAGAGGGTCGGGAAGCAGATTTTCGTCGAGTGAGTAGAGCAGGTTCTTGATTTCCAGCCCCAGTTCCGTATCGCCTTCCAGCTGCAGGCGGCGCTGGAAGAACAGGGTATCCGGATCTTCCTCGTTCAATGCCAGCAACAGAAACTCCCTGGCCTTGCCGCCGAAACGCACATCCGCCGCGCTTTGCGCCGGAGCCGCGCCGAGCTTGCCCTCGCGCAGCGTCAGGCGATAGTCCAGAGCCAGATCCATCACCTCGATCTGCAAGATCCTGTCCTGCAGAAAATCCAGCTCGCCATTGGCCAGGGATTCGGACAGCAGCCGGTTCAGTAACAGGGTCAGACCTTGTGAGTGCAGCCGGCCAGGCAGCAGTTTTCCGGGCAGGGCGAGCAATGTCCCGGGGCGGGGCGGGGTAAATGGCAGGGGCAAACGTGTAATCATCTACGAAGTTTGCCATGACAACTTGAGAGGCTATTTGAGCAACATCAAGGAAAAGGCGGATAAAGCAGGGAAAATGCTTGTTTTTGAACTTTAATATATTGTTTTTTCCAGGAGAAATGCAACATGCCCCTACAGATCGGTGATCCCCCGGTAATGCGAAAATCCGGTGGTTTTGCACTGTTTGCCCTGGGGTTCCGCCCATTTTTTCTGGCCGCAGGCGTTTCTGCGCTACTGCTCCTGGGGTTGTGGCTGGTTCTGTGGCAGGGCGTGATACCGGCAGGGGGCTATTTCACCCTGGTGGAGTGGCACGCCCATGAAATGTTGTTTGGGTACACAACGGCGGTGATTGCAGGTTTCTTGCTGACCGCAGTGAAAAACTGGACCGGCATGGCGGTGCCAACAGGCAGGTTGCTGGCCATTATTGCCGGCATATGGTTGCTGGGGCGGGCGCTGGTGTTGATCCCTGGTGTGCCGGGATGGGTGGCGGCTGTCACCGACCTGGCTTTTATTCCCTTGGTGGGCTGGTCCCTGTGGCGTCCTCTGTGGCATGGGCCGAACAAGGCCAATCGTATATTTTTGGCCATTTTTGCCGGGATGGCCCTGGCTAATCTGCTGATGCACCTGGATGTGGCCGGCGTGGCTCAGGGGCTGTGGCCCAGGGGCGCTTATCTGATGGTGGATATGGTGCTGCTGGTGCTGCTGGTGGTGGCGGGCAGGGTGGTGCCCTTTTTTACTGAAAAGGCCGTCATGGGCGCCCGTTCCGTGATTCGTCCCTGGGTGGAAAAGGCGACCTTTGTAAGCCTGGTTGTTGCGGCTGCCGCTGAACTGGCTTTTCCCCATGGGCCGGTGGCTGGTGTTGCGTTGCTGGCGGCGGCGCTGATCCAGGGCATACGTCTGGCCGGATGGTACAACAATGGCATCTGGCGGATGCCAATTCTCTGGGTGCTGCATGTGGGTTATGCCTGGCTGGTGCTGGGACTGGCTCTGCGCGGGCTGGCCGGATTTGATCTGCTTCCTCCCGCAGTCGCCATGCATGCCATTACCATTGGTGGCATTGGTGTACTGACCCTGGGCATGATGGCGCGGGTGGCGCTGGGTCATACTGGCCGAAACATCAACGACACCGGCCCCTTGCTGCCGATAGCCTTTGTACTGCTCAACATCGGCGCCGTACTGCGCGTGTTCGGCCCACTGTTTGCAGCAGAACAGTTCAATTTGTGGATCAATATCTCCGGAGGCCTGTGGATACTCGCATTTGCGGCCTTTGTCTGGGTGTATACGCCAATTCTAATCAGTCCGCGTGTCGATGGCCGGCCAGGTTAATTGCCTCTATTGCGGGAAGCAGATTCCCGCAGAATGCTCCCACTGCCCTGAATGCGGTGCGGTATCTCATTTTCAGGAAAAAGGCTACCGTGCCGGCATTCGCCGCAAGTTTCTGATCTGGTTCGTGGTTCTGGTGATTTTTTGCACCGTCATGATTTTGTGGCTGCCGCGCTGAAAGGACAGAGAAGGCTTGAACAAGCTCATTCCTGTCATTCCGGCGCAGGCCGGAATCCAGCATTGCTCAGGGTATTGGATCCCGGCCTGCGCCGGGACGACGGTTTCCCTGGGATATTGGTCGACCTCGAAAAATTCACGATTGGCACTAGACATGATGTTTTGACCTGCCCATCTCAAAGACGTGGATTATGATGAGATGGGTGCATCCATCACAGAGCCATAATTGAGAGGACAGGTCAAAACATCATGTCTAGCTGTGCTGCGATCTTCGTCTTGTTTTAAGCTGCTCAAGCACAAGTCTGCTCAAACAGAATTGTTTGAGGTACCCTTACTACAGGGAGAAATACCCGGTATTCAAAAAAATCCTGTGACAGAGTATACTTGCGCCACGCACGGCAGCATCGGACGGCACAGGCAGGTGGTTTGGTAGGTGATTTGGGCATTCGTCCGGACAACAGGGTTTTTAATGAGTTCTGTATTAGTAAACAATAAAGCAGAAGAAATTCGGCAATATCTGGTCAGCGTGGGCGTTTACGCCACACCGCAGCGGCAGGCTATTGCTGAAATGCTGTTTTCACGCCATCAGCATCTTACTGCTGATCAGGTATATGAAGAGGTGAGCAAGTCAGCAAAGCGGGTTTCCCGTGCGACGGTATACAATACTCTCAACCTGTTTGCCCAAAAAGGGCTGGTGCGCGAGATTTTTGTAGATGCTTCCCGCACCTTCTACGATTCAAATACTTCTTCCCACTATCATCTCTACAATATTGATGCCGGCAACCTCATCGACATGGATGACAAGGATGTAGCCCGCTATATTTCCAGAAATATGCCGGAAGGCGTGGTGCTGGAAGGCATCGATGTAGTGGTTCGGGTTCGCAATCTCGTCATATCGTAGCCCGACTTTTTGATTCGGCTTGTTTTTCTGTTGTTTTACCCAAAAAAATCGTCTTGATTGATCGAAATCAATATACTTGGATTTAGACTAATTCTATAATTGCCGCTGCTGATCGTAAGGTATTGGCATTGAGGTGGTGGGTGAATGTCTGGAACCATGAGACGCTTGCAGGTTCCGGTAATTCCCATCTTTGTATGTAAATGAGCGGCTATTCATGCTCTGCAGTATATTTTAGGTGATAGATACAATGAAAAAAGGAAGTGTTTTTTTAGCAATGGCGGCGAGCCTGGGGCTGGTTTCTGCGTCGATTGCCGCAGAACCAATTCAGGTGATCAAGCCTGTACAAAATGTAAATCTTGCCCAGGTTGAGCTGGGCAAAAAACTGTTTTTCGACCCCAGATTGTCCATTTCAGGATTCATTTCCTGTAACTCCTGCCACAACCTGAGTATGGGCGGTAGCGATAATCTGAAAACTTCCATTGGGCACAAGTGGAGCCAGGGTCCTATCAATGCGCCTACAGTACTCAATTCCAGTCTGAATCTGGCTCAGTTCTGGGATGGCAGAGCCAAGGATCTCAAGGAGCAGGCGGGCGGCCCCATCGCCAACCCTGGTGAAATGGCTTCCAACCATACTCTGGCCGTAGATGTGCTGCAGTCCATTCCAGAGTATGTGCGTGAATTCCAACTTGTTTTCGGCAGCGACAAAGTGGACATAGATAAGGTCACCCAGGCCATTGCCGAGTTTGAGAAAACCCTGGTGACGCCGAATTCACGATTCGACCTGTGGCTGCTGGGCAAGAAAGATGCTTTGACCCAGGAAGAGCTGGCGGGCTACAACCTCTTCAAGAGCAGCGGCTGTACAAGTTGCCACAATGGCTCGGCGGTTGGAGGCAACTCGTTCCAGAAAATGGGCGTGGTCAAACCCTACAAAACCAGCAACAAGGCAGAAGGTTTGTTTGCAGTTACTGGAAAGGACGCAGACAGGTTCAAGTTCAAGGTGCCTACGCTGCGTAATGTGGAGCTGACCTATCCGTACTTCCATGACGGTGAGGCGGAAACCCTTACCGAAGCTGTAGATGTTATGGGGCGCTTGCAGCTGGGCAAGAAATTCAGCGAGAAGGAAAATGCACAGATCGTGGCTTTCCTCAAGACCCTGACGGGAGAACAGCCCAGTTTCCTGATGCCGATTCTTCCTCCTTCAACGGATAAGACACCCCGCTCCAAGCCTTTTGACTAAATCGGATTGGTGACGGCTCTGGAGCCTGCCGGGTGTATGCGTTGTGGTTGACAACGCTGTGCCCGGCAGGCTCTTTCTTTTGGGGAAACGGAAGAGCTTGTGCGCTATTCCTGTTTGCCATACAAGCTGGCATATAGGCCATTTTCCCGGATCAATTCATCGTGCCGGCCCTGTTCCACAATGCGTCCCCCCTCGAATACCAGTACCCGGTCTGCCTGTTTTACAGCGCTCAGGCGGTGAGCGATGATAATGGTGGTGCGGTGCTGCAGAAAATCCGCCAGACTCTGGTGCAGTCGGGCTTCGGTGTCGGTATCCAGGGAAGACGTGGCCTCATCCAGAATCACCACTTCAGGCTCGCTGAGAATCATGCGCGCCACCGCCAAGCGCTGTCGCTGGCCTCCGGAAAGGCGCACGCCATCCCGTCCGATGCGGGTTTCCAGCTGCTGCGGCAGTTCTTCGACAACTGTTTTTAGCTGGGCGATTTCCAGCGCCTGCCAGATTGCCTGATCAGTAATAACCGCTCCCAGGGTGATGTTCATGCGCACGCTGTCATTGAGTAGGGCGGGGTGCTGCAGTACCGTGGCCACGTTGTCGCGAACCACATCCAGGCCAATTTCCGTTACCGGAATATTCTCGAAGCAGACGCAGCCGCTGCGGGGCAGATACAGGCCCAGAAGGATTTTCACCAAGGTACTTTTGCCGCCACCGCTGGCTCCGACCAGGGCGATTTTTTCCCCGGCCTTGATATTGAGATTCACGTCCTGCAGGATCAGCGGCCCATCGCCATAGGCAAAGCTGATGTTCTGCATTTGTATGGATACGGTTTTGCGCCCGGCAAAAGGATTTTTCTTGTGCGGGAAGCGCGGCTCCAGCTTGACATCCACCAGTTCGTTGATGCGTCCCAGGGCAGCGCGGGCGGCGTGATATGCATACTGGATATTCAGCAGTTCCTGCACCGGACCCATCATGAACCACAGATAGGCGAATACCGCCAGCATTTGCCCGATGCTGAGATCGGAATAAAGCACCATGAACATGCTTACAGTGCGGAATACGTCAAAACCAAACAGAAACACCATGAAAGACATGCGCGTTGCCGCATCGCTTTTCCACGCATAGTTGGCGGAGCTGCTGCGGATGCGATCCGCCTTGTCGATAATCCGCA
>JAJRUY010000213.1 GCA_024277555.1 Gammaproteobacteria bacterium
ACATTATTTCGCGTTTCTATGTCAGGATCTGGGGTATAGCTTTCAGTTCCGCAGTAATTGCCGGAAACAACAGCTTCATGGCAGGCAGGAGACAAGGGCTCTGGCCGGGTTGGATGGAGTGCGCCCGGCATGTGTCACCAGCCCCAGGGAGCGGCTCAATTTCAGCTTGAGCGGCAGTGTTTTCAGGTTGGACTGTTCCAGCATGGTTTTCGGCAGCAAGCTCCACCCGAGGTTGATCTCTGTAAGCATTTTCAATGTTTCCATGTAGTTGGTGGACATACATGATGTTATTTCAAGGTTTTGCTCAGCAAGAGCCAACTCCAGTATATTTCTGGTATAGGTACTCGGCCCGGGCAATACGGCCGGATAGCGGGCAAGCATTTGCAGGGATACATTTGGCATGTTTGCCAGCACATGCTCGGGTGCGGTGACGAAACAGAGTTCATCTCGCCACAGCTCGCGGGTTTGCAGATGCCCGGGGTTTTCATTGGGCAGGGTGACAATGGCCATTTCCAGTTCGCCCCTGTCCACGGCCCGGCAGGCAGCTTCGGAATCCATGAAGCGGATATCCAGGTCTGCCTGGGGGAAACGGTGGCGAAAACGCTTCAGCACGGGGGGAAGACGGTGCAGACCGATGTGATGACTGGTTCCCAGCAGCAACAGGCCGGAGACTTCGGTTTGCAGATTGCTCGCCAGGTGCTTCATGTCCTGGGCCTGGAGAAGCATTTCCCGCGCCTTGGGCAGCAGTACTTCTCCTGCATGGGTCAGGCGTGCGCGCCGTCCGATACGATCGAACAGTTTGATATCGAGCTCTTCCTCCAGAGCTGCCAGACGTTTGCTCACCGCAGGTTGGGTAAGGTAGAGCTGTTGTGCTGCTGCCGAGAATGAGCCGCTGTCAGCAACAGCCAGAAAGGCGCGTAAACTTCCAAATTCCATCTGTCTTTGTATTCCTGAAAAGAATAGTATTAATGAAAAATATGAATTTGTTTTATTGATTATAGCGGGTTAGGCTCTGATCCTGAACAATGAACGGAAAACAGCCATGACAGCCAAAACACTCTATGACAAATTGTGGGATGCCCATGTCGTTCGCGTCGATGAACATGGCACCAGCTTGCTTTATATCGACCGGCAATTGGTGCATGAGGTGACTTCTCCCCAGGCATTTGAAGGGATGAGGCTGGCGGGGCGCAAGCCCTGGCGGGTTTCTGCAAATCTGGCGACACCGGATCACAATGTACCAACAACGGATCGCTCGGCAGGCATTGTTGATCCCATCTCCCGTTTGCAGGTGGAAACCCTGGATCGAAACTGCGAGGAGTTTGGTATCGTCGAATTTCACATGAATGATCCCCGCCAGGGCATCGTGCATGTGGTGGGGCCGGAGCAGGGCGCCACCTTGCCGGGGATGACCGTGGTCTGCGGTGATTCCCACACGGCGACGCACGGTGCTTTTGGCGCGTTGGCCTTCGGTATCGGTACCTCCGAGGTGGAGCATGTGCTGGCCACCCAGTGCCTGATCCAGAAAAAATCCAGAGCCATGCTCATTGACGTGCAGGGCAAGGTGGGCAAAGGTGTGACCGCCAAGGACATCGTGCTGGCCATCATCGGCAAAATCGGTACTGCGGGCGGTACTGGCTATGCTATCGAATTTGCCGGTGAAGCCATTCGTGATCTTTCTGTCGAAGGCCGTATGACCGTGTGCAACATGGCCATCGAAGCCGGCGCCCGTGCCGGTTTTGTGGCGGTGGATGAAAAGACCATCGACTATGTCAAAGGCCGTCCCTATGCGCCGTCTGCTGACTTGTGGGACAAGGCCGTCGCCAACTGGAAGGGCCTGCATTCCGACGAGGGCGCAACTTTCGATAAGGTAGTGATCCTGGATGCGGGCAAAATCGAACCCCAGGTTACCTGGGGAACCTCACCGGAAATGGTGGTGGATGTAAATGCACGGGTGCCTGATCCTGACAGGGAAGCAGATGAAGTGAAGGCCAATGGAATGCGCCGGGCCCTGGAATACATGGGGCTGGAAGCAGGTACGCCCATTACCGGCATCCAGGTGGACAAGGTATTCATCGGTTCCTGCACCAACTCCCGCATCGAGGATTTGCGCGCCGTCGCCGAAATCGCCAAAGGCAGGAAGGTGGCGGACAACATCAAGCAGGCTTTGGTAGTCCCCGGTTCCGGTCTGGTAAAAAAACAGGCGGAAGAAGAGGGGCTGGACAGGATTTTCATCGAAGCAGGCTTCGAGTGGCGTGAGCCGGGCTGCTCCATGTGCCTGGCTATGAATGCCGATCGCCTGGAACCGGGGGAGCGTTGCGCTTCCACCTCCAACCGTAATTTCGAAGGGCGCCAGGGTATTGGCGGGCGTACCCATCTGGTCAGTCCCGCCATGGCTGCTGCCGCAGCAGTCGTCGGGCGATTTACTGATGTACGGGAGTTCTGAGCATGGAAAAATTCAACACCTTCAAGGGCAGGGTCTGCCCCCTGGATCGCGCCAACGTGGATACGGATGCCATCATTCCCAAGCAGTTCCTCAAATCCATCAAGCGCACGGGCTTTGGACCCAACTTGTTTGATGAGTGGCGTTATCTCGATCACGGTGAGCCGGGCATGGATCCGGCCAGCCGCAAGCCCCATCCGGATTTCGTCCTCAATGATCCCCGTTATGCTGGCGCCAGCATATTGCTCACGCGCAAAAACTTCGGCTGCGGCTCCTCCCGGGAGCACGCTCCCTGGGCCTTGCTGGACTATGGTTTCCGGGTCATTATCGCGCCAAGCTTCGCGGATATTTTCTTCAACAACTGTTTCAAGAATGGCATCCTGCCCATCGTCCTGGACGAAGCAATCGTAGAAGAACTGTTCCGCAAGTCCGGTGCCGGGCAGGCGCTGGAAATCACCGTGGACCTGGAAAGCCAGAAACTGGTGCTGGAAGATGGCGAGGAAATTGGTTTCGAGGTAGACAGCTTTCGCAAGTACTGTTTGCTGCAAGGCCTGGACGATATCGGTCTGACCTTGCAGCATGTGGGCGAGATTCGTGCCTACGAAGAGCGCCGCAAGCAGGAAGCACCCTGGTTGTTCACCAACCCGACAATCTGACCGAGATAAATGTAAATGAGCAAAAAATTACTAATACTGCCGGGAGACGGCATCGGCCCGGAAATCGTCAACCAGGCGATGAAGGTGCTGGACAAACTGGCTGGTGAAGGCCTGGACATTGAGCTGGACGAGGCCCTGGTGGGTGGCGCTGCCATTGATGCCACGGGCGTACCTCTGCCGGAGACTACCCTGGACATGGCCAGAGAGTCCGATGCCATCTTGCTGGGCGCCGTGGGTGGCTACCAGTGGGAATCACTGGACATTTCCATTCGCCCGGAAAAAGGGCTGCTGGGCTTGCGCGCGGGGCTGAACCTGTTCGCCAATCTGCGCCCGGCGATCCTCTATCCGCAACTGGCGGATGCCTCCACTCTCAAGCCCGAAGTGGTGTCCGGCCTGGATATCATGATTGTGCGCGAGCTCACCGGCGGCATCTATTTCGGCCAGCCCCGGGGCGTGCGCGAGCTGGAGAGTGGCGAGAAGGAAGGTTTCAACACCCTGGTGTACCGGGAGAGTGAAATCGAACGCATCCTGCGTGTGGCCGGCGATATCGCCCGCAAGCGTGATAGCCGGGTCTGTTCCGTGGACAAGGCCAATGTGCTGGAATGCACGGAGCTGTGGCGGGAAGTGGCCAGCCGGGTCATGGAACAGGACTACAATGATGTGGAACTGAGCCACATGTATGTGGACAATGCCGCCATGCAGCTGGTGCGCGCCCCCAAGCAGTTCGATGTGATGGTTACCACCAATATGTTCGGCGATATCCTTTCCGACTGCGCCGCCATGCTTACCGGTTCCATCGGTATGCTGCCTTCCGCTTCTTTGGACGAAAATGGCAAGGGCATGTACGAACCCATCCATGGTTCTGCGCCGGACATTGCCGGGCAAAATCTCGCCAATCCCCTGGCGACCATTTTGTCCGTGGCCATGATGTTGCGCTACAGCCTGGATGAGCCGGTCATGGCGGAGCGCATCGAGACAGCGGTGAACAAGGTGCTGGATGATGGCTTGCGCACCCGGGATATCATGGCGGATGGCATGACCGAGGCGGGAACGGAGGCCATGGGAGATGCGGTGGTTGCGGCGCTGTAAAATATGAGATTCTTATCGGCTGGTGACAAGGCCGGATTGCTTCCGTCATTCCTGCGCACGACTCCATGGATGGAGGCGGTAGAATGAAGCAGGAAGCCCGAATCGAGGCATCCCACTGGCGAAGGTACTGAACGGTTCGTTGCTCCGTAGCGCTGGACTCCCTTCTGCGCGGGAATGACAGCTTGCTAGGCCATGTAATTGAGCACCAATTTTTTAGACAGGATTCAAACATGAAAAGAGTAGGTTTTGTAGGCTGGCGCGGCATGGTGGGTTCTGTCCTCATGCAGCGCATGCGCGAGGAAAACGATTTCGATGCCATCGAGGAGCCGGTGTTCTTCACCACTTCCCAGGCCGGGCAGCAGGGGCCGGATATCGGCAAGGACATCCCCCTGCTCAAAGATGCCACGAATATTGATGAGCTGAAGAAAATGGAAATCATCGTCACCTGTCAGGGTGGTGACTATACCAAACAGGTGTTTGCCGATCTGCGTGCCAGCGGCTGGAGCGGCTACTGGATCGACGCGGCTTCTGCCCTGCGCATGGCGGATCATGCGGTCATTGTCCTCGATCCCGTGAACAGGAATGTCATCGAAGATGCCATCGCCAATGGCAAGAAGGATTTCATCGGCGGCAACTGCACCGTGAGCCTGATGCTCATGGGCCTGGGCGGGTTGTTCCAGAACGGCCTGGTGGAATGGATGTCGGCCATGACCTATCAGGCTGCTTCCGGCGCTGGTGCGCGCAACATGCGTGAGCTGCTGTCCCAGATGGGCGTCCTGGAGGATTGCGTCAGCGATTTGCTGGCCGATCCCGCTTCCGCCATTCTGGATATTGACCGCAAGGTGACAGAAGCCATGCGCTCCAATGATTTCCCCATGGACAACTTTGGCGTGCCTCTGGCGGGCAGCCTGATTCCCTGGATCGACGTCAAGCTGGACAACGGCCAGAGCAAGGAAGAATGGAAAGGCCAGGTGGAGACCAACAAGATACTGGGTCGCTCCGGTAATCCCGTGCCCATCGATGGCCTGTGCGTGCGCATCGGCGCCATGCGCAGTCATTCCCAGGCATTGACTGTCAAGCTGAAAAAAGATGTGCCTCTGGATGAAGTTGAAGCCATAATTGCCGAGGCCAATCCTTGGTCGAAAGTCATTCCCAATGAACGGGACATAACCGTCCGGGAACTCACTCCGGCGAAGGTTACCGGCACTCTGGAAGTGCCCGTGGGAAGGCTGCGCAAGATGAACATGGGAGACGACTATCTGTCCGCCTTTACCGTGGGTGACCAGCTTCTGTGGGGAGCGGCAGAACCCCTCAGGCGCATGCTGACGATCCTTCTGCAGCAGTGAAGCGTGAATTACCGCAAATTGTGCGTAATCAGTTTGTATTCCATAGTTGTTTTGTTTGGTAAAAATTTCGGTGTACGCTATAGTTAGCCGTAAATTGTTACATTTACCCTGAGATTCGTTGGTTGCTGAATAATCAGGGGGGATTGCCGGGCGGCATTGAAATCTGAAGATGGCCTGGCAAAAGCACGGATGGTCAATTCGGTTCTTGGGTCATGATGGCAACCGGAATCTACAATCAGGCAACAGGGCTTGGGCGTTTCAGAATCATTATTCCGGAACGCCCTCGAATACATGGCGGCAATCTCTAAGGGAGGGAATATGGTCCGCAAGCTGGTATTAGCAGTTTCACTCGCGGTGGGCAGTCTGCCCATGTCCGTTTACGCGCTTGGCATGGGAGGCATGAAAACCTATTCTGCGCTGAACGAAAAATTCAAGGCTGACATTGAGCTGATCTCGGTGGAAAAAGGCTCGCTGGATACACTCAGGGTCAGCCTGGCGCCGGCAGAGGTCTTTGCCCGCGTCGGACTGGAGCGCAGCCTTTTTCTTACGCGACTGAAATTCACCCCCATGCGCCTGAAAAATGGCAAAGCCATCATTCGTGTCACCAGCGAAGCCCCCATACGGGAGCCTTTTCTGGATTTCTTTATCAAGCTCGATTGGCCAAATGGCCAAATGGTCAGAGAATATACCGCCTTGCTGGATCCTCCGGTTGTAACCAAAAGGAGTGCTCCCAAGGTTAGTGCGGCGGCGAAAAAAGCAGGCAAGGCTCCTGCCGCACCGGTTGCTCCGTCAGCCAAGGTGCAGCGTGCGCAGACCGAAGGCGAGTATGGGCCGGTGCAGTCAAATGAGACGCTTTGGGAAATTGCAGACAGCCTCAGAACCGATGGCATATCAATCCATCAGATGATGATGGCGCTTTACAAGGCTAACCCGGATGCATTTCTGCGCAACAATATCAATCTGTTGAAGAAAGGTCGGGTGCTGCAGGTTCCATCTGTGGATGAAATAACCGGCATTGGCCGCAAGCAGGCTATTTCCGAATTTCAGCAACAGACCGAAGCCTGGATGAGCAATGTTGGGCGGGCAGGAGCAGCCGCCCCAGCCGCCGGTGAGGTGGAAGAAGCGCCCGAAGCTGCTGTAGCAAGCGATGCAGAGGCTGAAGAGGTGCAGCTAAAAATTGCTGGCGCCCCGGCGGAAGAGATAGCGGATGCAGAGCAAGCGGTTTCTGATCTGGAAGTGGAAGAGGGCAGCGCCAACCTCAAGCAGAAATTGTTGCTGCTTGAAGAAGAGGCGGAAACCGCCCGGCTGGAATCTGCCCAGTTGTACAGTCAAATGGATGATTTGCAGCAACAGCTTGAAGATACGCAACGCCTGCTCCGCCTCAAAGATGAAGAGCTGGCGCGTTTGCAGGAAGGAATGGGCCAGGCAGATACAACGGATACAGTGGCTGAAGAGGAAGCTGCCGCTCAGCCTGAGCAAGCAATCGAGGAAGTTGTTGAAGCAGGGATTGTTGAAGAGGAGCAAATAGATGCTGCATCACAGGAGCAGCAGGCCGAGGAGGCCGTCGAGGAAATTGCTGTTGTAGAAGAGGAAGTGGTGGCTGATTCAGAGCCGGTAGCGGTTGAGGAACAGCCGCAGCCAGCCCCAGAGCCCGTTGCAAAAGCTCCGGAGACGCCTG
>JAJRUY010000214.1 GCA_024277555.1 Gammaproteobacteria bacterium
ACGCGCTGCATCCATGGCGTAGGGGGCGGGATCGACCACCGGCTCCCTGTCCAGCAGCAAATCGCCAAGCAACCTGGCGGAAGCCGGCCCCAGCACCACGCCATTGCGGTAATGACCGGCATTGATGAACAGGTTTTCGATCTGCGGATGCCGGGTAATGTAGGGCACCCCGGCAGGTGCCGCAGGGCGCAACCCGGCCCAGTGGCGTTCAACGGAAAAGCCTTTCAGTACCGGGTAGCGCGCAATGGCCAGTTGTTCCAGCTCCCTGCGGGTGCTATCGCTGGTTGAATTGTCAAAGCCGGTTTCTTCCAGGGTGCTGCCGAACAGAATGCGCCCGTCCCGGCGGGGAATGATGTAGCGATTTTCCTCCAGCATCATGTGGCGGATAATGCCGGGTTCACCCTTGAACAGCAGCATTTGCCCGCGCACCGGCCGTATATCCACTGGCGAGGGCAGCATCTGGCTGAAAGCCCCTGTCCAGGCGCCCATTGTCAGTACAGTAATGCCGGCGCTGACCAGGCCATCCGGCGTCTGAATGCCCTGCAGGTGCCCATCGCCCATTGCCAACCCGGTGGCTGGTGTTTGGGTTTTGATGCGCACGCCACGCTGCTGCAGATCCCTGGCCAGTGCTTTGAGCAAGCTGGGATTACGCACCTGGGCGATGTCCGGCAGCCACAGCGCCTGGCCGGGAGGGTTCCTGCGTTCAGGTTCCAGCTCGGTGATGGCGCTCTGGTTCACCACAGATATCCGCTGCCCATATCGACTGGCCCAGCGCCGGGCAGGGTCGAGTTCATCTTGATTCTGAATCAGCAGGCCGCTGGTGGTGTATTCCGGGTCGATGCCCGTGCTGCCATGCAGCTCATCGCAAAGCGCGGCATACACCTGCTGGCTGGCGCTGGCCAGTTGACTGATGCTGTCCGGATAACGCCAGGGATACAGGGGCGAGATGATGCCGCCGCCGGCCCAAGAGGATTCTTTCGCCAGTTCTCCCCGTTCCAGCAACGTGACATCAGCTCCCGCCATGCGCAGTTCCCGGGCGGTGAGCATGCCGATGACGCCGCCGCCAATGATCAGCACATCACTCATCGATTATTTCCCTCTCCCTTCGGGGAGAAGGGTTGGGGAGAGAGGAAAGCAAGACACAGGCGTACAGTTGCGCTTGCTCACACCCAGATTTTTGAAAAATCGAAACTTATCTGACACTTCCCAAGATCGAAGGCACAGCTTTCATCCGTGGCATCCATCACCTTGATGTACTTGCCCTCATGCAGGCTGTACACCTTGGCAAGCTGCTCGTCGGGATTGACGATGACATAATGCCGCACGCCTTCTCTTTCATACAGCTTGAACTTGGTGTTTTTGTCTTTCGATGCGGTGGATCTGGAAAGAACCTCGAAGATCAGCATGGGTGCCTTGCTCAGATAAGCGCCTTCCGCCTTGTCACAAATTACCAGATTGTCAGGCTGCACCACCGTATCCTCGTCGATCTTCCAGTCCACTGGCAGCAACGCCAGACATTCGATGCATTCTGATAATGCATTGTCAAGAACGACCGCAATACTCTGACTGATTTGCTGGTGTGTAATGCCAGGCGCAGGCGTCATGGCATGAGGAATGCCATGAATCAACTCCCAGCGGCCTTCCCATTGCAAATAGTCCTCATAGGTATAGTGAGGTAGATCCTGGTCTCTCGGGTGTCCCACGATAGTTTCTCCAGAATGATCGCATCTAAATGGCATCTCGAAAAATGTCATTCCGGCTTCCGCCGGAGTGATGTAAAACGAATAATTCGAGACTCCTTAAGGTCAATTATACATCACCTGGCCTGACGACTCCCTCTCCCTTCGAGGAGAGGTAATTCCGTATTTTGTGACCACAGTGCCTATCCACAGGAGCCGGTATTTTGCTATGGTTCATCGATAAACAGCTGATTTTATGAGAGGGCGCAGGTGAAACGGACAGTAATGGCAGGATTGGCGGGGCTGGTGATGCTGGGTGCGGCGGCGGAGGCCAAGGTCTACAAATGGGTGGATGAAAATGGAGAAGTGGTGTTTTCCCAGCAGCCCCCGCCAGAAGGTATCAAAAGCGAAGAGATTCAGGTGAATGCGCCACCGCCAGCTACTCCAGAGGAAAAAAAGATCGAAGATGTGGTGGATGACAAGGTCAGGGGGAATCCGGCGCTGGATCTGGAGCTGCGCAGGGAGAACTGCAAAAAAAGCAAGAAAAGCCTGGAGTTGCTGGAAAGCGCTGGGCCAGACGTGCGGTTTATAATCGAAGATGGTAAACCAGTAAAGTTGTCTCCAGAAGAGAGAGCGTTGAAAAGCAAGGAAGCCAGGGCGGCAATCAAGGCCTATTGTGATTGATTGCCATATCTTAACCAATAAAAAAACCGCCGATATCGGCGGTTTTTTTATTGCGTGGATTCTGACTAGCCCGGATGTTTCACCAGGAAGTCCGATGATTGTGCCGAGATTGTTGTTCAGAGGCGAATTTCTGATCGAATCAATAGCCCAAGCTATTGATGAGCGAAGAAATATCGTCTCTGGGCAACAAGATCGGCGCAAGGGCGGACTTAACAAACACTCGGCAACATATTGTACTTTGCTAATGTAGATGTAATGGTTAATAAAAACTGCATCTTATGTTGTTATTTCAGTGTCCTGGTGAAATATCCGGGCTAGGTTTGCTAATCGTCCCATCCTGACTCTGTCCAGTCTGACCCGTTCAGGGAGTGGGTCTTTTCCCCGGTTTCGGTAATCTGGAAACCCTTGATGTTGTCATAGGCCTGGCTGCCTATAGCTTCGGCCCGCAGTGTATAGCCACTGGTATCAGCGTTTTCGATGCTGATGGCGAAATATCCTTCCTCGCTGGTGGCAGGAATCGTGGCGCCCACATAGGAAGTGTTTCTGGCATAGTATATTTCCATCTTTTGTGCAGCTTCCATCAATGCCGCCTTGCCGTCAGCCCGGTGCGCCTTGCGTACCGAGTCAATGTAGCTGGGGTAAGCGATGGCCGCCAGTATTCCCACAACAGCCACCACGATCATCAACTCGATAAGGGTAAATCCACGTTTGTTTGTTGCAATCATGTTGTTTTGCCTGAGTTGGAAGGTTTATGCTGCAACAGCAAATGGTTTATTATATTTTGCCGCTGCAGCTATGGGTTTCCGGTTAGTCTATTCGTCTATCACTTCTTCCCAGGAAATTGGGTGATAACGATCCGGCCACTTTGCCGGTGCCTGCAGGCCTACAACAGCGAGCACCCAGCCACTTGGCCCTTCACCACCGTCCTTGGAAGGGAACATGAGCGTAGGAGAAGGTGGCATGCCAGGGATGTCCAGGGAAATTTTGCGATCATTTTTGTCCAGTTCGTCCGGGGTGC
>JAJRUY010000215.1 GCA_024277555.1 Gammaproteobacteria bacterium
ATCAAAACGGGCGGGATCCATCAGGGTTACCCCATCGCACATCAGGGCTTCCGCCCGCCAACGCTGCAGCACCCGTTCCAGGGCGGCCAGTTGCAAGCGGTCGTTGATGCCTTCTGCCTCAACCGCATCACCCGGCTGGGTGACATGCACATCCACACCATCATGTACCGCCATGGCGATGATGTCGGTGAGATAGTATTCACCCTGGGCATTTTTTGGTGAAAGATCCTGCAACCACTGCTGCAGTTGCCGAGCGTCCACCAACATGATGCCGGTGTTGATTTCCGAAATGGCCAGCTGTTGTCCGGAAGCATCCTTTTGCTCCACGATACACTGCACCTTGCCGGATGGGTCGCGCTGAATGCGCCCATAACCGGTTGGGTCGTCCAGGGTAACTGTCATCAAGCCCGCACCGGATTCGGTGTTATTGATGAGCTTGCGCAGACTTTGTTCCCGGATCAAAGGCACATCGCCATACAGCACCAGCACTTTGTCCATGTCTTGCAACAACGGCATGGCCTGCTGCACCGCATGCCCGGTACCCAGCTGTTCACTTTGCTCCACCCAAAGCACACCGGGTTCATTGATTGTATTCCGAACCAGTTCACCGCCATGACCATATACCACCACGGTTTTTTCCGGCTGCAAGGACAGCGCCGTTTCCAGAACGTGGGCAAGCATTGGCCGACCGGCCAGGGGATGCAGAACCTTGGGCAGGCTGGACTTCATTCTTGTGCCCTGTCCTGCTGCGAGAATGATGATGCCCAGTTCCATGCTATACCTACTTCCTTCCTAATTGATACTTGTTGAACCCGGAACCGATACGGAATGAATGCCGCTGGTGCGTTCCTCTCCCGGCCGGGCATCACGCACCTCAAGAACTTTTACCTGCACCGTCAGGGGTTTTCCTGCCAGAGGATGGTTCCCATCAATGGTCACCCTGCCGTCTTCAATTTTTGAAATGAAGAAGGTCTTGGCCTCTCCCGCCTCATTTTGCATCTGCACCTCTGCACCCACATGGCGGAACTGGGGTGGAACATTTTCCAGTTCATCAGTAAAAGTCAGTTCCGGATCATACTCGCCAAAAGTGCTCTGTGGATCAAGACTGACTTCCACTTCTTCACCTGGAGCCTTGCCGGCGATGGCCTTGTCCATCCCTCCGATCAGCTCCGTATCCGAGCCGTAGACGAACCCGATGGGCAGATCGTGTTGCTCGACAACATTGTCTTCCTGATCACGAATAGCGTAGCTGATGGAGACGTATTTCCCAGGTTGTACAGTTTCTTTGGTCATAAACACACAATCTATAAAAAACGAACAGCCCTGACGGTGTTCACCGTCAAGGCCAGAATTTGGATCAAAATCCGTTACGTTGCTGTTATTTTTTTACTTTGCGCAGTTTTTCAATCGATTTGAGCTGCGCCATGGCTTCCACCAGCTCCGCCTGCGCCTTGGCCAGTTCCATTTTGCCCGACTGGTTGGCCAAAGCTTCCTCGGCCCGGCGCTTGGCTTCCTTTGCCGCCAGTTCATCCAGGTCTGCGGCCCGTATGCCGGTATCTGCCATGATGGTTACGCGAAAGGGCTGCACCTCGATAATGCCGCCGGAAACATAAAAATGCTCCATGGGCTTGCCCTGTCCGGGATCAACGCGCACGTCTCCCGGTTTCAGGCGGGTAACCAGCGGCGCATGACGGGGAGCAATACCGATTTCACCCATAACAGCAGGCGCATAGATCATTTCGCCCTGCCCGGAAAACAGGGCGCCCTCAGCACTAACGATATCAACATGCACAGTCATGGCCATATATTATTCTCCGGCTTGGCTTCAGCTTTGCTGAGCGCCTCTCTCGATTACATCTTCGATGCCGCCACACATGTAGAAGGCCTGCTCGGGCAGATGGTCATACTCACCGGCGACGATAGCCTTGAACGACTTGATGGTGTCTTTCAGGGATACATACTTGCCCGGCGCACCGGTGAACACTTCTGCAACAAAGAACGGCTGGGACAGGAAGCGCTGAATTTTGCGCGCACGCTGCACGATAAGCTTGTCGTCTTCGGACAGTTCGTCCATACCCAGGATGGCGATGATATCCTTCAGCTCCTTGTAGCGCTGCAAGACACCCTGCACCGCACGCGCCGTCTCATAGTGCTCGGTTCCCACAACATGGGGATCGAGAATACGGGAGGTGGAATCCAGGGGGTCTACCGCAGGGTAAATACCCAGCTCGGCAATCTGGCGGGACAGCACCAGCGTCGCATCCAGGTGGGCAAAGGTGGTTGCTGGCGACGGATCGGTCAAGTCATCCGCAGGCACATAAACCGCCTGGAAGGAGGTAATGGAACCGGTCTTGGTAGAGGTAATGCGCTCTTGCAGTACGCCCATTTCTTCGGCCAGGGTGGGCTGATAGCCTACCGCGGAAGGCATCCGACCCAACAGCGCAGAAACTTCTGTTCCCGCCAGGGTATAGCGATAAATGTTGTCGATGAACATCAGTACGTCACGGCCATCGTCGCGGAAGTACTCCGCCATGGTCAAGCCGGTCAGGGCCACGCGCAGCCGGTTGCCGGGAGGCTCGTTCATCTGGCCATATACCAGCGACACCTTGTCGAGTACGCCGCCTTCGCTCATTTCATGGTAGAAATCGTTGCCCTCACGGGTACGTTCACCTACACCAGCGAATACAGAGAAACCGGAGTGCTCCACGGCGATGTTTCGGATCAGCTCCATGAGGGTTACGGTCTTGCCCACGCCGGCGCCGCCAAACAGGCCAACCTTGCCGCCCTTGACGATCGGCATGATCAGGTCGATAACCTTGATGCCGGTTTCCAGAACATCTGTAGTCGTGGCCTGGTCTTCCAGTTTGGGAGCCTCACGGTGAATGGGCATCGCTACATCGGTTTTCACCGGCCCGGCACCATCAACCGGCCTGCCCAATACATCCATGATCCGTCCCAGGGTGCCCTCGCCCACTGGAACACTGATGGGCGCTCCGGTGTTGGCTACATCCAGCCCCCGTTTCAAACCATTGGTTGATCCCATGGCGATGGTACGAACCACGCCGTCACCCAGCTGCTGTTGCACTTCCAGAACCAGATCCTCCGATTCAATTTTCAGTGCTTCATAGATCTTTGGCATGGAGTCACGTGGAAACTTCACGTCTACCACAGCACCAATGATTTCCACCACATTACCCGTACTCATGTGCGGATCCTCTTAAATTTAATGTTCGTGCCGCCTTTTTGGCGGCGAATAACAAAAGTCAAAAATCGTTATACCGCTGCTGCGCCGCTGACGATTTCGGAAATTTCCTGCGTAATCGCCGCCTGCCGCGCCTTGTTGTAAATCAGCTCCAGCTCATCGATCAGGTCACCCGCGTTGTCGGAAGCGGATTTCATCGCCACCATGCGCGCAGATTGCTCGCAGGCGCCATTTTCGACTACAGCCTGGTAAGCCAGGGATTCAACATAACGAGCCAACAGGTCAGACAGCACTTCTTTGGCTTCCGGCTCGTAGATGTAGTCCCAGTGGTGCTTGAGTTGCTCTGCTACTTCTTCATCAGCTTCCTGCAGTGGCACCAGTTGTTCCACGATAGGCTGTTGGGTCATGGTGTTGACGAAGCGGTTGTAGGCAATGCGCACTTCGTCCACTTCACCATTGGTGTAGGCATCCAGCATTACCTTTACCGTGCCAACCAGATCTTCCATATGCGCCGATTCACCCAACTGGGTCGCCTGAGCCAGCACATCACCACCAACCCGGCTGAAAAACGCCACCGCCTTGCTACCGACCAGACAGTAACGCACTGCGGTGTCCTCGGCTTGCAGTTTCACTACATCCTTCACCAAACGGCGAAACATGTTGTTGTTCAATCCGCCGCACAACCCCCGGTCGGAAGAAACGATGATATAGCCCACTGATTTAACTTCCCGCTTTTCCATAAAGGGATGCTTCACCTGAGGATGCGCCAGCGCCAGATGCCCGATAACGGTGCGCATTTTTTCCGCATAGGGGCGCGTTGCCTGCATGCGATCCTGCGCCTTGCGCATCTTCGCTGCCGCCACCATCTCCATCGCCCGCGTGATCTTTTGCGTGTTCTTGATGGAGCCGATCTGTGTGCGTATTTCTTTAGCGCCTGCCATGATTCAACCTTAGTGTCAGTGAATTCCGGAGTATAAAGACTACCAGCTGTGGTTCGCCTTGAAGTCTTTCAGTGCTTCATGGAATGTCTTTTCAAGCTCATCATTCCAGTCGCCGGTCTCATTGATCTTGCTCAACAGCTCGCTTTGGCTGCCGGCCATGTAGGAAAGCAGGGCTGCTTCAAAATCAACGACCTTGTCCACATCCACGTCATCCAGATAGCCTTCGTTGGCGGCAAACAGCGAGATCGCCATTTCTGCCACGGACAAAGGAGAATATTGCCCCTGTTTCATCAGCTCGGTTACACGTTGACCGCGCTCCAACTGCTTGCGTGTAGCTTCGTCCAGATCAGAAGCAAACTGGGAGAACGCCGCAAGTTCACGATATTGGGCCAGGGCCAGACGCACACCGCCACCAAGTTTCTTGATGATCTTGGTCTGGGCGGCGCCACCAACACGGGATACCGACAGGCCAGCGTTGATTGCAGGTCGCACACCGGCATTGAACAGATCTGACTCAAGGAATATCTGTCCATCTGTAATCGAGATTACGTTGGTCGGTACGAAAGCAGACACGTCGCCCGCCTGGGTTTCGATGATGGGCAAGGCGGTCAATGAACCGGTTTTACCCTTCACTTCACCGTTGGTCAGCCTCTCCACCTCTGCCTCGTTGATGCGCGCAGCGCGCTCCAGCAGCCGGGAGTGCAGATAGAACACGTCACCAGGATAAGCTTCGCGGCCCGGGGGACGGCGCAGCAGCAGGGATACCTGGCGGTAGGCCCACGCCTGCTTGGTCAGATCATCAAAGACGATCAGGGCATCTTCGCCACGGTCACGGAAATACTCGCCCATGGTGCATCCGGCATAGGGCGCCAGGAACTGCATCGCGGCAGAATCTGCGGCCGGAGCAGCAACAATAATGGTGTGATCCATGGCACCATGCTCTTCCAGTTTGCGCACCAGTTGTGCAATGGTAGAGTTTTTCTGCCCCACAGCCACATAGACACATTTTACGCCAGTGCCTTTCTGGTTGATGATGGCATCGATGGCAATGGCCGATTTACCGGTCTGGCGGTCACCGATGATCAGCTCCCGCTGGCCACGCCCGATAGGCACCATGGCATCGATGGACTTGATCCCGGTCTGCACCGGCTGATCGACGGATTTCCGCTCGATTACGCCTGGGGCAATCTGCTCCAGGGGTGCGGTTTTTTCGGTCTCGATGGAACCTTTCCCGTCCAGGGGATTCCCCAGCGTATCGACCACGCGCCCCAGTAGCTCCGGGCCGATGGGCACTTCCAGCACCTTGCCGGTACATTTGACCGAGTCGCCTTCAGTAATGTGTTTGTAATCACCCAGCACCACGGCGCCGACGGTGTCACGCTTGAGGTTGAGTGCCAGACCGAAGGTGTTTCCCGGAAATTCCAGCATTTCGTAGGACATGGCGTCGGCCAGCCCGTGAATCTGAACGATACCGTCTGTAACGGCGGTCACCGTACCTTCATTATGAGCTTCTGATTTCAGATCGAATTTCTCGATTCTGCTCTTGATCAGCTCGCTTATCTCAGAGGGATTGAGTTGCATGTCGCTTACCCGCTTAAATTCCTAATTCGTTGGCCAGCTGGGACAACTGCCCAGCCACTGAACCATCAATAACCATATCGCCTGCGCGAATCTTTACACCGCCAATCAGCGTCGGATCCTTGCTGCTGCTGATGTTGACTTCCCGTCCCAGCTTTTTCTTCAAAGCGGCGGCAAGCTCTTTTTCAGCCTCAGGCTTGAGTGCGTAGGCAGAAATGACTTCCACATCAATGGCACCGTCATGTTCGCTTTTCATCTGGTGAAACAGCATTGCAATCTCTGGCAGGGTCGGCAGTCGATCATTTTCTACCAGCACTCGCACCAGATTCTGCCCTTCTTCCGGCAGCTGCTCCGCACCAATATCCAGCAATAACTGCAGCCTGCGCCCGTGCTCCACCGCCGGATTAACGACGATGTCAGCCACGGATGGATCCGAGACTACTGTGGACAAAAACTCCAGCGTCTCCGCCCAGCTGTCCAGCGTATCAGTCTCTTTCGCCCTGGCAAATACGGCTTCGGCATATGGCCTGGCAATGGTAATCAAATCAGACATAATTTCGCCTAGATCTGCTTGGCCAGGGAGTCCACAATATCCTTGTGAGCTTCGGCATTGATTTCCTTACGCAGAATTTTCTCTGCGCCCATAACCGCTAGCTCCGCCACCTTGGTACGCAAAACTTCACGAGCCTTGTTGGCTTCCTGGTCGATTTCTGCCCGTGCCGACGTGAGCAAACGCTCACCCTCGACCCGCGCCTGATCTTTGGCTTCATCGACGATTTCCGCAGCACGATTTTCTGCTCTGGAAACAATTTCCGCAGATTGCTGCTTCGCTTCATGAAGCTTTTCCAGAGCTGCCTGTTGCGCCAGCTCTTGTTCATGCACACCACGCTCGGCGGCCGCCAAACCATCGGCAATGCGCGCTTTGCGCTCTTCCAATGCGTTGACCATCGGCGGCCAGATATATTTCATGGTGAACCAAACGAACACCGCGAAAGATATCAGCTGGGCGAAGAGAGTCAGATTGATATTCATCCCGTTACCCCATTAAGACGAGAGGTTGTAAAGATCACCCGAGGTCTTAACCTGCAAGGGCAAACAGTACGTACATACCAAGACCTACAGCGATCATGGGTACGGCGTCTGTCAGACCCATGACGATGAAGAATTGTGTACGCAACATGGGAATCAACTCCGGTTGGCGAGCGGCGCCTTCCAGGAAGCGTCCCCCGAGGACACCGATACCGATAGCGGCGCCAACGGCACCCAGCCCCATCATGATAGCGGCGGCAATAACCAGCAGTGCTTGTTCCATGATTGTCTCCAGTTTTTAAAGCAAATAAAGTTAAGTTAAAGTGAAATTAAATCAGTGTTCATTATGCGCCATGTCCAGATAAACAATGGTCAAGGTCATAAAGATGAACGCCTGCAGGGTAATGACCAGAACATGGAACACCGCCCATACGAACTGCAGCGCCCCACCAAACAGCCCCATCACAATACCCGACCCATACATCAGCGCGATAAGAATGAAAATCATCTCACCCGCATACAGGTTACCGAACAGCCGCAGGGAAAGAGAAATTGGCTTGGCGATGAGATTGACGCCTTCGAGAAACAGGTTGATGACGAATAATATGGGCTTAAGCGCCTTATTGTTAGTCTGAAAGGGCATGCCGGTGAGTTCGTGAACAAAGCCTCCCACACCCTTGATCTTGATGCTGTAAAAAATGATCAGCGCAAACACGCCTAACGCCAGGGCGAAGGTGACATTTGGATCGGTGGTGGGCACGATCTTCATGTAACTGATGCCAATGGCTCCGGCCAGGCGGGGAACGAGATCCACAGGAACCAGATCCATAAGGTTCATGAGAAACACCCAGCAGAAGACAGTCAATGCCAGCGGGGCTACCAGGGGATTACGACCGGAGAAGGAGCCCTTGACGCTGTCGTCAACGAAATCCACCATCATTTCAACAAAGTTCTGCAGCTTTCCGGGAACTCCGGAGGTTGCATTTTTTGCAGCTTTGTAGAAGAAGTAG
>JAJRUY010000216.1 GCA_024277555.1 Gammaproteobacteria bacterium
CCCTGCTTGATGCGCAAGGTGAGCATCACCTGCTCTGCATTTTCCGGGTTCAGCTCCATGCGCGTCACTGTTCCCACTTCCACACCCCGGTATTTGACAGAGGCATCGGTAGTCAGGCCGGCAACAGATTCACTCATGTAAACCCGGTAAAGCACATAGCTGTCCTTACCACCGTATTTTGCCAGCCAGTAGGCAAAGCCCAGCAAGCCGGCGCCAAGCAGCACCACAAACAGCCCAACAATCGTATAGTTGACCTTACTTTCCATGCTGACTCTGACTCCGAATCCGCCCGCGCTCCCCGTGGAAAAACTGTTTGATAATGGGATGAGGCTGCCGCATGACTTCTTCAAGACTGCCCTCTGCGATCACCTTCCTGTCGCCCAGCACCGCCAGACGATCGACTATAGTCCAGATGGAATCCAGATCATGGGTGACCATCACCACGGTCAAATCGAGCATCTCTCTCAATTCCAGGATCAGTTTATCAAATGCCTCCGCTCCTATGGGGTCGAGTCCTGAAGTGGGCTCATCGAGAAACAACAGACCGGGATCCATGGCCAAGGCCCTGGCCAGGGATGCGCGTTTGACCATGCCGCCACTGAGCTGCGCCGGATACAATTCCGCCGCATGCTCCGGCAGCCCGACCATACGGATCTTCATGCGTATTACTTCCTGAAGGATATGTTTTGGCAAATGCGCATATTCCTTGAGCTTGATACCGACATTTTCCGCCACGGTAAGGGAAGAATACAGCGCTCCAGCCTGAAACAGCACCCCCCACTGGCGTTGCAGCCAAGCCGCATCTTTCCGCCCCAGGGACATCAAGTCGTGACCCAGCACGGAGATCTCACCCGCCTGGGGACGCTGCAGCATGATCATTTCCCGCAGCAAAGTGGACTTGCCTGAGCCGCTCCCCCCGAGCAATCCATAGATCTCTCCCTTGTGCACACTCAGACTGATACCGTCATGCACAAGATTATCCCCGAACCTGGTAACGACATCAGAAACCCGGATCACCGGTTTCATATTCCCAGCTCCGTCAGCAACACCGAGAACAGCGCATCACAGGCAATTACCAGAAAAATCGCATTGACCACGCTGATGGTAGTGTAGCGGCCTATGCTCTCTGTGTTTCCGGACACCTGGAAACCGCGAAAACACCCCATCATGGCGATCAGCCAGGCGAAGAACGGGCCCTTCGCAATACCGATCCAGACATGTTTTACCTCAAGCACATTCTGCAAGCGATGCACAAACTCGGCAAAAGAAATGTTCAGATGCAAATTGGCAACCAGCATACCCCCAAGAATCCCGATGATGTCTGCAAAAAAGATCATCAGGGGCAAGGCAATCATCACTGCAATCACTCTCGGCAGCACCAGAAACCGATGAGGTTCGAATCCCATGATGCGCATGGCATCAATTTCCTGGGTGATTTTCATTACCCCGATCTGGGCGGTGTAGGAAGAGCCGGTGCGTCCGGCAACCACGATAGCCGTGATCAGCGGCGCCAGCTCCCGGGTCACGGAAATGGCGATCATATCCACAACAAAGATATTGGCGCCAAACTTCTGCAGTTGCACCGCTCCCTGGTAGGCAATCACCACGCCGATGAGAAAGCTGGTCAGGGTGACAATCGGCAGCGCCCCGACACCAGCATCCTGAATATTCCTGATGATTGCCCGGTAGCGGAATTTCCAGGGCTGGAGCAACAGCTGCACGAGTACCACAAAATTCTCTCCGATGAAGGAGAGAAAGGCATTGATGTCGCGCAGGAAAATCATTGCCGATTTGCCCACACGGGCGAGCAGACGCGGCTGCGGCTTTTCCCGTGTTTCCCGAGATGTTGATGCGTAGGAAGTAACCATCTGGTACAGCTTCTGCTGCTCCGGCGAAGCGCCCACCACTTCAACCTTGCAGCCTTGCGCCTGCAACCGATCCAGATAATGCTTGAAAAGAACGATACCGACCGAGTCTATGGATGAAATCCTGGATACATCCCAATGCAGGGACTGGTTTCGCATGTTGCGGGATTGGCGCTCCAGGATCGGCACCACTGCGTTCAGTGCAGCCACTCGCCAGGAACCGTAACTGACGATCAACAGCCCCCCTTCTTGATCTTGAAGAAAACGCACATCCGCCTGGTGATCCAATGTTTTCATCCGGCTAGCGACCCTTTCTTCCGACTATATCAATAACCATGCCGGAGATGGATTATTTTCGCCACACAAAGAAAAAGACTGGCTGCAATCTTCAGCCAACCCCTGATTCGATCTGGTGCCCAGGGCCGGAATCGAACCGGCACGGTGTTGCCACCGAGGGATTTTAAGTCCCTTGCGTCTACCAATTTCGCCACCTGGGCGGGCTTGCACATCGCAGCAGGATTCTAGCATATCAAGCAAGCGCAGAGTGAATAGGCAAATGGACACAAATCTGACCTGCCGCAATGCGCCTTCCGGCAATTCCCTATACACTTTTAGTTCATGGCATTCTCATCCCAGGGAACAGGCTTTGAAAATTCTTGCAGGCGACATTGGCGGCACCAACACCAGGCTGGCGATCTTTGATACCGGCGGGAAAGTGATGAAACAGCTGGCGGCACAAACCTATTCCAGCCGCCATTACGCATCATTGCAGGATATTCTGCAGCTGTTCCTGGATACCCATAGAACAGATTTTCAGGCCGCAAGCTTTGGCCTCGCCGGGCCGGTTCGTGATGGTGTGGGAATGGTGACCAACCTGCCATGGAAAATGGACAGCAGGCAACTGGCCAAAGAAACCGGCATTCCCCGGCTATGGCTGTTGAATGATCTGGAAGCGAATGCCTGGGGAATTGGAAGCCTGGACAGTCAGGATCTATACGTCCTTAACCCGGGAAGAAAAAACGCACAGGGCAACTGCTCCATCATTTCTGCCGGCACCGGCCTTGGTGAAGCCGGACTTTTCTGGGATGGCAAACACCATCAGCCTTTCGCTTCAGAAGGAGGGCATAGCGATTTTTCTCCAGCAAATGAAATTGAAATCGCCCTCCTGCAATATCTGCAGCAACGCTATGGTCATGTCAGCTGGGAGATGGTTGTCTCCGGCATGGGCCTGATCAATATCCATGATTTCCTGTGTTATTTTCTTCAGGAAAAAATACCTTTGTGGCTGCTCGATAAAATACTCAGCGGTGATGCCGCCGCTGCTATATCCCAGGCCGCGCAGGAGAGAAAATGCCCGATATGCACCGAGGCACTGTCCCTGTTTGTGCGCCTGTATGGGCGAGAGGCGGGAAATCATGCACTGAAAATCATGGCCACCGGCGGTGTGTATATTGGTGGCGGTATTGCGCCAAAAATACTCG
>JAJRUY010000217.1 GCA_024277555.1 Gammaproteobacteria bacterium
CTGTCACAAATCACCAATGTTGGCCCAAATATGGGACAGGACTATATTATCGATTCTTTCATGGTGGTGGTTTTTGGAGGAGTGGGAAATCTATGGGGAACGCTGATCAGCGGCTTTTCTCTGGGTATAGCCAATAAATTTATGGAGCCTTGGGCTGGTGCGGTGCTGGCAAAAATACTGGTGCTGGTTTTTATCATTCTTTTCATTCAGAAACGACCACGTGGCCTGTTTCCGCAAAAAGGCCGTACGACGTAATCGTAACGGGAGGCTTGCACTGTGTTTTACTTGTTGAAAGGCGACCGTGGCGGACAGATATTATTGCTGTTGTTGAGCATCGCTGTAGTGCTCATCCCCATTTTTAACCTGGCGGTGCCGGAAGGTCATGCCCTGCATGTTTCAACCTTTACCGTAACCCTGCTGGGAAAGTATCTGGCCTTTGCGTTGCTGGCTGTCGCTGTCGACCTGGTTTGGGGTTACATGGGAATCCTCAGTCTGGGGCATGGTGCGTTTTTTGCGCTTGGCGGCTATGCCATGGGCATGTACCTGATGCTGCAAATTGGTGACCGAGGGGTTTATGGGAACCCGGATCTGCCCGATTTCATGGTGTTTCTGAATTGGGAACAAATACCCTGGTTCTGGAAGGGCTTCGATAACTTCTGGTTTGCCATGATTATGGTTGCTTTGGTGCCCGGGTTGCTGGCCTTTGTGTTTGGTGCCCTGGCGTTCCGCTCGCGTGTCACAGGTGTGTATCTGTCCATCATGACCCAGGCGCTGACCTATGCCTTGATGCTGGCGTTTTTCCGTAATGAAATGGGCTTTGGCGGCAACAATGGCTTGACTGACTTCAAGGATATTCTGGGATTCAGCCTGCAATCTGACAACACCCGGGTGGCGTTGTTTATCGCCTCGGCAGTGGCGTTGGGTCTGGGGTATCTGGCTTGCCGGGCGATCGTGGTTTCCCGGCTGGGGAAGGTTATGGTAGCCATACGCGACACAGAAGACCGGGTGCGATTTATCGGCTATCGCGTGGATCGCATCAAGCTGGCTATTTTTACGTTCTCTGCGGTGCTGGCGGGAATTGCTGGTGCTCTGTATGTCCCGCAAGTGGGTATCATCAATCCGGGAGAGTTTTCTCCCCTGCGTTCAATAGAGTTGGTGGTGTGGGTTGCCATCGGTGGGCGGGCAACCTTGTATGGAGCCGTGCTGGGCGCATTCATTGTGAACTATTCCAAGACCTATTTGACTGGTGCGGCTCCCGAGGTGTGGCTGTTTGCCCTGGGGGCCTTGTTCGTGCTGGTTACACTCTATCTGCCCAACGGCCTGGCCGGGCTGCGGAAGAAGAAGGAAGCCACAGTATGAGCGTCTTGGAGAATCTACGGCAAACCTTCCGCCGCGATCAGGTTTTCGATTTTGTCAACAAGCAGGATTACTCCCAGGTGGATACCAGCCACGGGCTGATTCTTTATGTGGAAGATGTCAGCGTTTCCTTTGACGGGTTCAAGGCCATCAATGAGCTGAATTTCTATATCGAAGTGGGTGAGCTGCGCTGCATGATAGGCCCGAATGGTGCGGGCAAAACCACCATGATGGATATTATCACCGGCAAAACCAGTCCGGATAAAGGCAGTGTCTGGTTCGGACAGAATATCAATCTGCTGAAAATGACCGAGCCCGAGATCGCCCAGGCCGGCGTGGGGCGGAAGTTCCAGAAGCCCACGGTGTTTGAGCATCATAATATATTCGAAAATCTGGAAATGGCCATGGCTGGCGACAAGAGTGTCTGGTCGACCTTCAGGGCTCGGCTTTCCAGTGAGCAACATGACCGGATTACCAGTGTCATGGAAACCATCGGTCTGAGCGATTGCGCCAAACAACGTGCCGGCGCCTTGTCTCATGGCCAGAAACAGTGGCTGGAAATCGGTATGCTGCTGATGCAAAACCCGAAGTTGCTGCTGGTCGATGAACCAGTCGCAGGCATGACGCACCAGGAAATGGACAAGACAGGAGAGCTGTTGACCTCCCTGGCAGGAGAGCACTCGGTGGTGGTGGTCGAGCATGATATGGATTTTGTCCGCTCCATTGCAAAAAAAGTCAGTGTATTGCACCAGGGAAGCATTCTGGCGGAGGGGAGCATGGATGAAGTACAGAACAACCAGCGCGTAATTGAGGTGTATCTTGGAGAGTGAAACCTTGTTGCAGGTCAACAAGCTGAACCAGTATTATGGAGAAAGCCATACCCTTTGGGATCTGGATCTATCCGTGATTCAAGGCAAATGCACCTGCCTGATGGGGCGCAATGGGGTCGGGAAAACCACCCTGTTGCAGTGCATCATGGGTTTGCAGGCGGTTAAAAGCGGCAGTATGGTTTTTGATGGTGTCGAGATACAAAAGGAAATTGCGGAAAAACGCGCCGGGCTGGGTATCGGCTATGTACCCCAGGGGCGGCAGATCTTTCCGCAGCTGAGCGTAGGTGAAAATCTGGAGCTGGGCTTGTTTGCGCGCAAGGACAAGAGAAAGAAAGTACCCGACTTTATTTTCGATCTGTTTCCTGTACTCAAGGAAATGATCTCCCGCCGTGGCGGCGACCTTTCCGGCGGGCAGCAACAACAGCTTGCCATCGGTCGAGCTCTGGTGATCGATCCCAAGATGTTGATCCTGGATGAGCCAACAGAAGGTATACAGCCAAACATCGTGCATCAGATTGGCGACATCATCATGCAGCTGAACCGTGAAATGGGGATTACCGTTCTGCTGGTAGAGCAAAAGCTTCCATTTGCCAGGCGGGTTGGGGATCATTTTTGCATTATGGAACGAGGAAAAAATGTCGCCACCGGAGATATGGCGGATCTAAGTGATAACATAGTGCAGCAGTTCTTAACCGTGTAACAACGAGGATATACCATGCCAAAACCGATCATTTCTCTAACCATGCTTGCCTTGCTCACCAGTACAAACGCTGCATTTGCCCATGTTGGTATGGAGCATTCTTCATGGCTGCACATGGTGGCTCATGTTGCCGTGGCGGCAGCTGTGGGCATAGTGGTTGTTGGTGCAGGTCGCTATTTTCTTCGCAACAGATCAAGAGCACAGTGTCCCCGCTCACAAGGCAAATAGAACGCCCGGTGCCTTGCGTTGAAGCCGGCTTTGGCTGGAAAGCAGAGCTGAATCTGGGTTTCAAAAAGAAGCTTGATCACACTGTTCTGAGCAGCCGCACACAATCAGGCCCATTAACTGTACAGAGGCCTTTTTACCCGGAAAAAGAAGTCTGCCATCTTTATTTGTTACACCCCCCTGGTGGCGTAGTTGGTGGTGATGAGTTGCATATTAATGTGGGGCTGGAAGCTGGTGCCAGCGTGTTGCTGACCACGCCCGGCGCCACCAAATTTTATCGCAGCACGGGAGCGCTGGCGCAGCAGGTTCAAACTCTGTCCGTAGCGGATGGCTGCGCCCTGGAATGGCTGCCACAGGAAAATATTTTCTTTGACCAGACATACAGCCATTTGTGCACCCGCATCCTCCTGGAGGAAACAGCCCGATTTATCGGCTGGGAAATAAATTGCTATGGCAGGCCTGCATCGAAGGATCTGTTTACAAATGGCCAGGTCAGGACGCGGCTGGAGGTGGTTCGAAATGGAATGCCCCTGCTGCTGGATCAAT
The DNA here is from genome assembly GCA_024277555.1 of Gammaproteobacteria bacterium. Classification (GTDB taxonomy): domain Bacteria; phylum Pseudomonadota; class Gammaproteobacteria; order Chromatiales; family Chromatiaceae; genus Thiolapillus. The sequence goes on from JAJRUY010000217.1 coordinate 3,658, forward strand.
TGCTGGTAGAAGATACCGTTGCCCTGAAAAGCCCTGGCAGCTTCAACGGCAATTCCTGTTTTGGAACCTTGATTGCAACACCCGTAAGCCCCCGCTTGCTGGATATGGTGCGCTCCATTGTCAGTGGCCGGGACAATCGCCAGCTCGTTGGCTTGAGCTTGCTGGACGACTTGTTGGTGGTGCGCTGTCTGGGGCATTATTCCGAGAGCATTGCAAATACCCTCAGAAGCATCTGGGCTGCCTTGCGACCGGAACTGCTGGAAAGAGAAGCATGTCATCCGCGCATTTGGCTAACCTGAGTGCCAGTGCACTCATTCCTGATCCTTTAATTTAACAGGTAGTGATACATGGACCTGACACCGAGAGAAAAAGACAAACTACTGATTTTTACCGCTGCACTACTTGCAGAGCGGCGCAAGGCTCGTGGTGTAAAACTGAATCATCCCGAAGCCATTGCTTATATCAGCGCAGCCATCATGGAAGGCGCTCGGGATGGCATGACGGTCGCAGAACTGATGAGCCATGGGCGAACCCTGCTTACTCGTGACGATGTAATGGATGGCATAGCAGAAATGATCCATGACGTGCAGGTGGAAGCTACTTTTCCTGATGGGAGCAAGCTGGTCACCGTTCATAACCCCATAGTTTAGGAGATCGCAAATGATTCCTGGAGAAATGATCGTAGCAGCCGGAGATATCGAGCTGAATCAGGGAAGGGAGGTGCTGCGCCTCGAGGTTGCGAACACAGGTGACCGCCCCATACAGGTCGGTTCGCATTATCACTTTTATGAAACCAATCATGCATTGCAGTTCGAACGTGACAGAGCCAGGGGCTTTCGGCTGGATATAGCAGCCGGAACAGCAGTGCGATTCGAGCCCGGTCAAATGCGCACCGTAACCCTGGTTGCTTTTGCCGGTGAGCGCAAAATCTATGGTTTCAATGCGGAAATCATGGGGGCATTGGAATGAGCAGGATCAGCAGGCGAGCATATGCCGAAATGTATGGCCCTACGGTTGGTGATCGCGTGCGCCTTGGCGATACCGAACTTTTCCTGCAGGTCGAGGAAGATCGCACCACCTATGGTGACGAGGTGAAGTTTGGCGGCGGCAAGGTTATTCGTGATGGCATGGGGCAGAGCCAGCATGTCTCGGAAAAAGTTGCTGATACAGTGATAACCAACGCTCTGATTGTCGATCATTGGGGAATACTCAAAGCAGATATTGGCATAAAGGACGGTCGTATTTCAGGTATCGGCAAGGCCGGAAACCCTGATGTGCAACCTGGTGTCGATATTGTTATCGGCCCGGGCACGGAAATCATAGCCGGCGAAGGTTCCATTATTACTGCAGGCGCTATCGATGCGCATATTCATTTTATTTGTCCGCAGCAAATAGAAGAGGCGCTGATGTCAGGGGTTACTACCATGCTGGGCGGCGGCACCGGCCCGGCTACCGGAACCAATGCCACTACCTGTACCCCCGGGCCATGGAATATTCACCGTATGTTGCAGGCAGCCGAGGAATTTCCCATGAATCTTGGGTTTATGGGAAAAGGCAATGCCAGCCTGCCTGAGGCCTTGAATGAGCAGGTGGAAGCCGGGGTGATGGGCATGAAGCTGCATGAGGACTGGGGTACCACTCCGGCTTCTATCGACAATTGTCTGGATGTGGCCGAGCATTATGATATCCAGGTCGCCATTCACACCGACACCCTGAATGAATCTGGTTTCGTGGAAACTACACTGGCGGCTTTCAAGGGTCGCACCATACATACGTTTCACACCGAAGGCGCCGGTGGTGGTCATGCCCCGGATATCATCAAGGCCTGTGGTGAAGCGAATGTATTGCCTTCCTCCACCAATCCCACGCGACCCTATACGATCAACACGGTTGATGAGCATCTGGATATGCTCATGGTTTGTCATCACCTGGATCCGGGTATTGCTGAAGATGTGGCTTTTGCCGAATCACGAATTCGCCGTGAAACCATTGCTGCGGAAGATATCCTGCATGATCTGGGGGCGTTCTCCATGATTGCTTCGGACTCCCAGGCCATGGGAAGAGTAGGGGAAGTCATTTGCCGCACCTGGCAGACTGCGCATAAAATGAAAACGCAACGTGGTAGCCTTTCGGGCGACCCTGCAGAGCATGACAATGGGCGCATCAAGCGCTACATTGCCAAATACACCATCAACCCGGCCATCGCCCATGGCATCGCCCACGAAGTCGGCTCTATAGAAACAGGCAAGCTGGCGGATATCGTATTGTGGAAACCCGCTTTTTTTGGAGTAAAGCCCAGCCTCATCATTAAAGGTGGGTTCATCGCAGCCGCTCCCATGGGGGATCCCAATGCATCCATTCCCACACCTCAGCCGGTACACTATCGCCCCATGTTTGGCTCCTTTGGGGGAGCGCGTCTGGCTACCCGGATGACCTTTTTGTCGCAAGCCAGTATTGACGCCGGTATCCCCGGAAAGCTGAATCTGAAAAGTCTGACCAGCGCCGTCAAGGACTGTCGCAACATCAAAAAAAGTAACATGATA
>JAJRUY010000013.1 GCA_024277555.1 Gammaproteobacteria bacterium
CAGCAGGGATAAAATTGCTATATCAGCACACCCATGTTCGGGGTAACTGAAAGCAGCGCAGCAAGATGTCAGGTCTGTAATCATGCGTCTTCGTAGAAAAGCTGGCAGGATATGAGTAAGCAACAGTAAGCAACAGTAAGCAACAGGGTCATAAGCAACAGTAAGCAACAGGGTCAGGTCTTTGATTTATGATACCGTGGGCAATAATATTTGAGTATTTATGGGTACTGACCCGAATGGCACTTACTTAAGCGGAATCAGCCTCAAAAAACGCAGTTTCCGCCATTTTGGCGTATGCCAGAATCCAGCTGTGATGCAGTTTGTTGAGGCTTCTGGATCCCGGCATGCGCCGGGATGACAGAGGTTTTGACTTAAGTAAGCGCCATTCGGTACTGACCCCTTTTCGCACTGCTTTTCGCAAACCGAAGAGTGACAGGTTCCGTAGGCACTGCTTCAACGACGATGGACCACAAATCAAAGACCTGACCCTGTCCTGTGAAGACCTGACCCTGTCCTGTGCATCCTGCTCTGTGCAAATCAAAGACCTGACCCTGTCCTGCTCCTGTCCTGCTCCTGTTGAGGTTTCTGGATCCCGGCATGCGCCGGGATGACAGGGGGTGTGCGTTCCCACGCACGAGCATGGGAATGAGGGAAAAGCCCTTTCCGTCATTCTGGCGTATGCCAAAATCTATCTGTGACACGGTTTGTTGAGGTTTCTGGATCCCGGCATACGCCGGGATGACAGGGGTGTGCGTTCCTACGCGGGAGCATGGGAACGAGGGGAGGGGAAAAGCCCTTCCGTCATTCTGACGTATGCCAGAATCCATCTGTAACGCGGTTTGTTGAGGTTTCTGGATCCCGGCATACGCCGGGATGACAGGGGTGTGCGTTCCCACGCGGGAGCATGGAAACGAGGAGTGATTCCGTGACGCCGACGGCTGCGGCATATATCAAGTCTGGGCAGCAAGATATGCCAGTGCTGCCGCTACGGTGAAAAACGAACCGAACACCACTATACGGTCACCGGCGACCACTTCGGCAGACACCGCCCGCAGGGCGCTGGAAAGCGTGTCGTGGGTGTGGAACAGTGGCGCCGGTGATACCGTTTCAGCCACCTCGGCCAGTGTTTCAGCCGTCAGGCCGCGGGCATCTTCGATTGTGGCGAAATGCCATTGGTCGATGTGCTTGTGCATCAGCTTCAGCACCGTGGCCACATCCTTATCCTGTAACATCCCCAAGACGGCCAATGTGCGGCCTGCGACCGGGCGTTCCTGCAACTGCTGCTTCAGGGCGGCTACGGCATGGGGATTGTGCGCCACATCCAGAACCCACTGAATGCCCTGCTTCTCCAGCAACTGCTGTCTGCCGGTGAGCCTGGCTGTTTCAAGCCCTTGAGCAACGGCCTTGTCGTCCAGCGGCAAGGTTTTACGCAGCAGATCCAGCGCCATGATGACGCCGGATGCATTGTCCAGTTGATGCCGCCCCGGAAGATTGGGAAAAGGCAAGGCATCGAGGGTTCGTGAGGGGCCGCACCAGCTCCAGTTTTCCACACTGGCCTGATAGTGGAACTCCCTGCCGTTGACATACAGGGGCGTCTGCCGTTGTTTCGCCTGTTCGGCGATGCTGGCCGGCATATCGCTCCCGGAAAACACAGCGGGCTTCCCGCTGCGCAAGATACCTGCTTTTTCGCGACCGATGCTTTCCCGGTCGTCCCCCAGCCAGTGCTGATGATCAAGGGCGATGCTGGTGATCAGGGCCAGATCCGCGTCGATGATGTTCACCGCGTCCAGCCGCCCCCCCAGACCCACTTCCAGCAGCACCACATCCGGTTTTTCTTGAGCGAATACAGTGAGCGCGGCCAGCGTGCCAAATTCAAAATAAGTCAGGGGGAGTTCGCCGCGCGCCTGATCGATGACCTCGAAGGCTGCCATGATTTTCTCATCCGGAACGGGAACGGCATCAAGGCGGATGCGCTCATTGTAGCGCAGCAAATGGGGCGATGTATAACTGCCGGTGCTGTAGCCGGCTGCCCGGAATATGGCTTCGAACAAAGCAACGGTCGATCCTTTGCCGTTGGTGCCGGCAATGCTGATGGCCGTGCTGGCAGAAAGATCAGGGTGCTTCAGCCGTTGCCAGACCTGATTGACGCGCTCCAGGCCCAGATCGATGGTTTTGGGATTCAAGCTTTCCTGCCAGGTCAGCCAGTCTTCGAGTGTGGGGAATCTCATGGAAAACGGGGTCGGAGTCGCCGCTGGCAACTCCGACACCTGCAGAAACTCAGGCGCAGGCGGAAGCGTGATTGAGTATGCTCAGAACATTATGGAGGCGATCCCGCATCTGTTCCCTGGGCACGATCATGTCGATGGCACCATGCTCAAGAAGAAACTCACTGCGCTGAAAACCTTCGGGCAGTTTTTCACGCACGGTTTGTTCGATGACCCTTGGCCCGGCGAAGCCAATCAGGGCACCGGGTTCTGCCACATTCACATCCCCGAGCATGGCGAGACTGGCGGAAACACCGCCCATGGTCGGGTCGGTCATCACGGAAATATATGGAATACCCTTGTCCGCCATGCGTTTCAGCACCGCTGACGTTTTAGCCATTTGAAACAGGGAAAACAGGGATTCTTGCATCCGCGCACCACCGCTGGCAGAAAAACACACGAAGGGAATGCGCTTCTCCAGTGCAATATTGGCGCCGCGCACGAAGCGTTCACCCACCACGGAACCCATGGATCCGCCCATGAATCTGAATTCGAAGGCAGCCGCCACCAGATCCATGCCCTTGAGTTTGCCACGCATCACGATCAGCGCATCTTTCTCTTCCGTGGCTTTTTGCGCCGCGGTGAGGCGATCCTTGTATTTCTTGCTGTCCTTGAACTTCAGCGGGTCTTCCGCCTGCAGGTTTGCAGCGATCTCTTGCCTTGATTCCTTGTCCAGAAACAGTTCCAGACGGCGCCGTGCGCCAATGCGATTGTGATGCCCGCATTTCGGGCAGACATCCATGTTTCTTTCCATCTCTGCACGATACAGGATGGCGCCACAGCCAGGGCATTTGTTCCACAGGCCTTCGGGCACGGCCTTTTTGGCACTGCCTTCGGTGCGGATAACACTGGGGAGTAGTTTGTCAAACCAGCTCATGGATATACCTCAATGGTTCGGAAATGACGCTCAGTTGGCATCCATGGCCGTGCGCATTTCCTGAAGCAGTTGCTTAAGTTCCGCGCCTATCTTATCAGGTTTGCTGATATTTGCCTCTATTCTGGAAACCAGGGCGCTGCCCACTACTACCGCATCGGCAATTTTCGCCATGGCAGCAGCCATCTGCGCATCCTTGATGCCAAAACCCACACCCAGGGGCATATCTGTTACCTCGCGGATTTCCTTGAGCTTTGCTGCTACCTCGTCCAGCACCAGATTGGCGGAGCCAGTTACGCCTTTCAATGAAACATAGTAAACAAATCCGCTGGCGGCATCGGCGATCATTTCCAAGCGCTGACGATGGCTGGTGGGCGCAGCCAGAAAAACTGCATCCAGTGCTTCTGCGCGCAAAGCCTGAACCAGATCATGACTTTCCTCGGGAGGAACGTCCACCGTCAGGGCACCATCCACACCGGCCTGCGCCGCGCTGCGGGCGAACTCCTCATAGCCCATGACCTCAATGGGGTTGAGATAGCCCATCAGAATCACCGGCGTTTGCTCATTGGTACGGCGGAAGGCTTCAACCATGCCGAATACGTCGCGCAGGGATACATGATGCTTCAGCGCCCTCTCACTGGCGCGCTGAATCACGGGTCCATCTGCCATGGGATCGGAAAAAGGCACGCCAAGTTCGATAATATCCGCCCCGGCTTCCACCAGATCATGCATGAATCCTACGGTCAGGTCGGGATGTGGATCTCCTGCGGTGATGAACGGCAGCAAGGCGGTGCGGCCACGGTTTTTCAGGTCGGCAAAACAGGCACTGATACGACTCATATCTGAATTCCCTCGATGGCAGCCACCGTATGCATATCCTTGTCTCCGCGCCCGGAAAGGTTGACCAGCACTTTCTGATCCGGGCGCATGCCGGCAGCCAGCTGCAACGCATAGGCCACTGCATGACTGGATTCCAGGGCGGGGATGATGCCCTCGGTGCGGGTGAGCAGATGAAAGGCCGCCAGGGCTTCCTGGTCGTCGATGGCAACATAATTCGCACGCCCCATGTCCTTGAGCCAGGCATGCTCCGGCCCAACCCCGGGGTAATCCAGTCCGGCGGAAATGGAATGGGTTTCGATGATCTGGCCATCGCTGTCTTCCATGAGATAGGTGCGGTTGCCGTGCAGTACGCCAGGGTCGCCGGCGCACAAAGGCGCCGCATGATGGCCGGTTTCCAGGCCTTCGCCAGCCGCCTCCACGCCATAGATGGCCACCTCCTTGTCGTCGAGGAAGGGATGGAACAGGCCGATGGCGTTGGATCCCCCGCCCACGCAGGCCACCAGGGCATCGGGCAGGCTGCCGGTCATGTCCTGAATTTGCTGGCGGGCTTCCCGGCCGATAATGGTCTGAAAATCCCGCACCATGGCGGGATAGGGATGGGGGCCAGCTACAGTGCCGATGATGTAGAAAGTGTTATCCACAGTGGCCACCCAGTCGCGCATGGCTTCATTCAGGGCATCCTTGAGAGTTCTGCATCCGGAACACACGGAACGCACTCCGGTGCCCAGCAGACGCATTCGATAGACATTCGCTTCCTGACGGGCAACATCAACTTCACCCATGTACACCACACATTCCAGGCCGAGACGGGCGGCAACCGTTGCCGTGGCCACGCCATGCTGCCCCGCTCCGGTTTCGGCGATAATGCGGGTCTTGCCCATGCGTTTGGCCAGCAGCGCCTGGCCGATGGTGTTGTTGACCTTGTGGGCGCCGGTGTGATTTAGGTCCTCACGCTTGAGATAGATCTGCGCACCACCATTTTCTCTGCTCAAACGCTCGGCGTGGTAGATGGGAGACGGGCGGCCCACATAGTGCTGCAGATCGGCATCCAGTTCCGCAAGAAAAACCGGATCTACCAGATATTTCTCATAGGCCTGACGCAATTCCTGCAACGCTCCCATAAGGGTTTCTGCCACAAAGATGCCGCCATAAGGGCCGAAATGTCCCCGCTCATCGGGCATATTCGTGAATGATTCATTCTTCTCCAAGCTGCACACCTCGCATGAATTTCTGCATCTTTTGTTTGTCCTTGATTCCCTTCCCTGCTTCCACGCCCCCGCTTACATCCACTGCCCAAGGCCGCACCCGGCGTATGGCTTCACTGACGTTCTCCGGCGTCAGCCCGCCGGCGAGTATGATCTTTCCCACCAGATGTTCGGGAACACGATCCCAGTCGAAAGCTTCTCCGGTTCCTCCCGGTACGCCGGGGCGGTAGGCGTCCAGGAGCAAGGCAGATGCCTGCTCATAGTCCCTGGCCAGTCTGTCCAGATCCACGTCATCCTTCATGCGAATCGCCTTGATCCAGGGACGTCCATGTTGTACACAGTAGGCTGGGGTTTCATTACCGTGAAACTGAATCCGGTCAATTTGCACCTTCTGCATCACTTCCGCGATACTCTCCCGGTCTGCATCCACAAACAAGGCAACGGTAGTTACAAATGGAGGAAGCTCCGCCACAATCCGGCGAGCCTGTTCCACGCCAATATTTCTTGGACTGGGCGGATAAAACACAAAGCCCAGCGCGTCGGCGCCGGCATTTACCGCCGCCATGGCATCTTCCAGGCGAGTGATGCCGCAAATTTTTACTCGGGTGCGCATAGGGCGGGATTATAACATCAGCAAGCCGGCATCCCGGGTAATTGCCGGAATTTCATATTGCGCTTCATAGTCCACCTGATGGAAATACAGGCCATCGGCTGCGGCTGTCATGCCTCCCAGTCTCCTGTCCCGGTGCGCCAGCACTTCTGCGGCCCAGTCCGGATCCCGTTCTCCTGAGCCTATGGCGATCAGCACACCAGCAATGTTTCTTACCATATGGTGCAAAAAACCGTCCGCATGAACTTCCATGACCACCAGATCGCCATGGCGGGTCACTTTCAGGGAATGCAGGTTTCTCACCGGGCTTTTCGCCTGGCAATGTACGGTACGGTAGCTGGTGAAATCATGTCTACCCTGCAGCACCTGTCCTGCCTGGTGCATAAGGGCGGCATCCAGAGGGCGATGTACCCAGGTTACCCGCCTGGAAAGGATTGCAGGGCGACTCATGCGGTTCAATATAAAATACCGGTAGGTTCTCCCCCGGGCGGAAAAACGCGCATGGAACTCCTGGGGCACCTCTTTCGCCCAGAGTACGCTGACATCTGCTGGCAACTTGATATTGGTGCCCATCACCCAGCCGTGCGGGGGACGCAGGGCATCCGTATCAAAATGAATAACCTGGGCATTGGCGTGTACGCCGGTATCGGTGCGGCCCGCAGCATAAACCTGAATCTGTTGATCAGCCACGGAGGAAAGCGCTTGCTCCACCGCTAGCTGTATGGTGCGTACACCACTCTTCTGGGTTTGCCAGCCATGGAAATGACTGCCGTTGTATTCAACCCCTAATGCGACCCTCACTTTTCCTCCAAAAGACAAGGGCGCCGAAGCGCCCTTTGAAATCATTCAACACAGAAAAATCAGTCGTTAAGCTGATCCAGCATCTGCAAGGCCAGGTCCTTTTGTTCCGGTGTGCCGTCTTCCTCTACTTCCTGAAGAATTCCACGAGCACCCTCAGCGTCACCAATTTCCATAAAGGCCTTGGCAAGCTCCAACTTGGTTTCAACTTCATCACCGATAACAGAATCCTCGCCGACGGACACTTCCAAATCGTCTTCCAATCCGGAAATCTGACTGTCCGGGGTGATTTCTTCACTCAGGCTGGAGAAGCGCTCATCTTCCAGGTCAAGGGGCTCGTCCAGTATCTGCGAATCTGCCATCACTCCTTCCAGATCACCAGAAAGGTCGGCCAGCGCTTCATCCAGATTCGTCGTGCCCACATCCAGATCACTCAGCTCGTTGATATCGAGCATTTCGGTGTGCAACTCCGTTTCCGACAAAGCCTGGTCATCTGCACTGGCCAGCTGGTCTGTGCTGATGCTGTCACCCGATTTGCCGGAAGCGTCGTCGTCTTCTTCAGTCTGCAGACTGGAAAAATCCAGATTCAGTTCACTGAAACCTTCCATGGGCTCGCTATCCACACTCAAGGCAGAATCCACTTCCTCCGCCAATGTGCTCAAATCCAGGGACAGCTCACTGTCGTCTCCAACATAGTCCGCCGCCTCTGTGGCAACAGCAGCAACGGCAGCTGAAACGCCAGCGACAAACAAGGGGTTCGCCTTGTCCAGATCCCGGCCCATGGTCTGGATGTGCTCCCACGCCTTGGGGTCTTCCTCATGCTGACCACTCTGCACCATTTCTTCTGCAAGAGAAGCAAACTTCTCCTTTTGCTGCGTGGCGTAATAGACTTCCAGCATTTTGTGTTTCACTGCCGCAGAGTCATTCCCCGCTGCCATCGCCTCGCGCAGGATTTCCCCCGCCTGCTGGTAACGACCATAGGCGATATATACATCCGCTTCCGATACGGGATCCACCTCTGCGGTGTCTTCCTGCAGCCCCTTGAATTCCTCTGTGGAGTATTCGCTGAGGAAAGAAGTATCACCAACTGTTCCCGCCGCCATGTGGTCCGCTACGGTATCAGCCAGGCTGGACTCTTCTTCCAGCAGGATACTTTCCTGATCGACAGATTGATCCCGCATTTGCGAGGCCGACATCACGGTTTCGCCGGATTCCTTCTTTCTTCTGCCAAAAACCAGAGCCAGCAATGCCAGGAAAAACGCACCGCCACCCGCTGCGGCCAGTTGCCAGTTTTCCTGCACCCAGGCCAATGCCGTATCCACCAGGGAGAGCTTCGCAGGCGTCTCCGGAGCTTTTGCAACGGGCTCTGGGGCTGGCTGCGGCTGTTCCTCAACCGCTACCGGCTCTGAATCAGCCACTACTTCCTCTTCTGCAACAGCAATTTCCTCGATTGCCTCCTCGGCCTGCTGCTCCTGTGATGCAGCATCTATTTGCTCCTCTTCAACAATCCCTGCTTCGACAACTTCCTCGATTGCTTGCTCAGGCTG
>JAJRUY010000218.1 GCA_024277555.1 Gammaproteobacteria bacterium
AAGCGAAAAAGTGGGACAGCGAGGATGATTTTTCATGATTTTGAGGAGCATAGTGGGCGCTATGTGACGAAAAATCAGGGAAAATCAGACCGCTGTCCTGCTTTTGCAGCCGATTCAGCCTAAATCCGACAGACTCCTAGATCCCCGTTATCTGGTTTTTCCAAGCTGCTCCGCCATGTGCAGGAAGTTTTTCAGTCGATCCGGGTGAATTGCTCTGTCATTCATGGCTTCAGTTAATGCGCAGCCGGGTTCACTGCGGTGTGTGCAGTTGCTGAACTGGCATTTCCCCAGGAAGGGTGCAAACTCCCGAAAGCCTGTTTCCAGTTGCTGGCGTGTGATTTTTCCCAGGCGAAAGCTGCGCACCCCCGGTGAATCGATGATTTCTCCCCCATTGTTCAGAAAATGCAAGGTGGCGACAGATGTCGTGTGGCGGCCAAGACCGCTGGTTTCGGACAACTCACCGACTGTTTCCTCGCGATGAGGAATCAAGGCATTGATCAGGGAAGATTTCCCCACCCCCGACTGGCCGACCAGAATGCTGGTTTCGTTGGACAGCCGCTGCATCAGGGGTTCCAGGCCATGTTCTCTGCGGGCGCTTACGCCGACCAATGGGTAACCGATTTTTTCATAGTAGCTGTACTGTTGCTGGAACTCCTGCCACTCTTTTTCTTCAAGCAGATCCGCCTTGTTGAGAGTGATCAGTGCCTTTACGCCAACGAGTTCGGCGGCAACCAGGTATTGGTCGGTAAGGTAGCCGGTAGGGGCTGGTTTGGGGGCCAACACAACGATAAGCTGAGTGATGTTGGCCGCCAGGGGCTTGTCTCTGCCGCTGTAATCGGGGCGTGACAATACGGTGCTTCGGGGAAGCAGTGATACAACCACTCCCTGGTCGTCGCTCGCTACTTGCCACAGCACCCGGTCGCCGCAGACAATTTCCCCAAGGTTCTGCCGGAACAGGCAATGATGATCTTTTCCTTCCTCATCCTGAACCAGAAGATGCTGCCCATGTCTGCTGATTACCCGCCCATGGAGGGTGTCGCTGTCCCCGGATGTAAGCAGCGCCTGCTCAACCCGCTGTGCAAGCCGCGTGCGCCGGTCATCCTGCAGCCGGGCAATGCGCCGGCGCTGTTTCTCGGTAAGCCGCCTTCGGGACATTAGCCGAACTTGTTTGCTGAAATGATAATAATAGTCATTCAGATAATTGGTGAGTGATTAAATTTCAAGATCAAACAGTTTTTCCCCAGATTTGCATCAAACATGCGTACCTGTGATTCCAGGCGAGGCCGGGAATTGGTGCGGTGTTTGCCTGCTTTAAAACCCTTATTTGCCTGAACGGTGGTACTGAAGATAGGGGCTAGGCTGGCGGGCAGGAGTTGCAGTTTCATTGATGTGGCCTGTGCCGTAAAGATTGCTAGAGTTTAGAGGATAAGTGAGCAATACGCACGGCAGCAGGGGGATGGCTATGGTGAAATGCTGAATACAGCTGGTCGGGTGTAAGGGTGGCAGCGTTGTCCCGGTACATTTTCACCAGGCCACTGATCAGAGCGGCTGCGCTGGATTGCTGCGCAGCATAGCTGTCGGCCTCGAACTCATGTTTGCGCGAGAGCGCAGAAGACAGGGGCGTGAAAAAGGTGGTGAATACAGGTGTTACCAGCAGAAATAGTGCCAGCGCCATGGCGTGGCTGTGTGTTGTTGCGCCAAGCCCCTGGAAAAACCACTGCTGCTGCATCAGCCAGCCGAGCAATGCCAGTCCCAGCAGGGAGATCATGGCCATGTAAAGCATCCTTTTCAATATGTGGTGATGCTTGAAGTGCCCGAGTTCGTGGGCAAGTGCCGCCTCGATTTCATCGGCTTCGAGACCTTCCAGCAGGGTATCGTAGAACACAATGCGTTTGTTCTTGCCGAAACCACTGAAATAGGCATTGCCGTGACCTGAGCGTTTTGAACCGTCCATGACAAACATGCCGTTGCTGCGAAAGCCGTTACGAAGCAGCAGATCTTCCAGGCGCTCTTTGAGAGGCAGATCCTGCAAGGGACTGAATTTGTTGAACATGGGGGCAATTATGCTGGGAAAAATCCAGTTCAGGAATAGCGTGAACCCCATCAATACCACCCAGGCCCATATCCACCAGCCGTTTCCTGCCTGTTGCATCAGCCACAGAATAGCGGCGACCAGGGGAGTGGTGATTGCCAGCATCAACACCAGTTGCATGAGCTGATCAATGAGGAAGCGCCGCAGGGTGGTGCGGTTGAAGCCGAATTTTTCCTCCACAACGAAGGTGCGCCAGGCGCTTAATGGCAGCTCCAGCAAGGTAGATAGTGCAAGAACAGACAGCAGCAGGCCTGTACCCTGCCATAGCTCGCTGATGGCAATGGTTTGCCACAAGCCGTACAGCCAGTTCAGTCCGCCCCCGAGTGTAAGTGCCAGTAGCAGAACCACGCCGGACAGTAAGCTGATTCCCTCCAGACGGGCATTTGCCAAAGTATAACTGGCGGCCTTCTGGTGTTGGGCTAGAGAGATTTCTTCCGCAAAAGCTGCAGGCACCCGGTCGCGGTGCCTGCGTACCGAGCGGGCCTGCCGCCCCAACAGCCACAGTTCCAGCAGCAATCCGCCAAACAGCGCCAGCAGGAAAATCCAGGTAAAGTTATTCATTATGATGTTCGTATTGAAAATGCAGTGCGATACATTTTACGCAATATGCTGCAAGCATGCCGTAGAATACGCATACCTCATCCAATAGCGGAACGAATCATGCCTGTTTCACAGAACAACCTGATCTGGATCGATCTGGAAATGACCGGACTGGATACAGACAACGACTGGATCATCGAAATCGCCACCATCGTCACCGATGCGGAATTGCATATCCTGGCGGAGGGGCCGGAGCTGGCGATTTTCCAGCCGGAAGAAGTGCTCGCTGGCATGGATGAATGGAATACCCGCCAGCATGGTGAGTCCGGGCTGGTGGAGCGGGTCAGAAACAGCAGGCATGATGTCTCGCAGGCGGAGAGGGAAACCCTGGGTTTCCTGCAAAGCTGGGTGCCGGCAGGCGCGTCTCCCATGTGTGGCAACAGCATTTGTCAGGATCGGCGTTTCATGGCGCGCCTGATGCCTGAGCTGGAGCAGTTTTTTCATTACCGCAACCTGGATGTGAGTTCCCTCAAGGAGCTGGCCAAACGCTGGTCGCCCGGGCTGGTCGAAGGCTTCAGCAAGCAGGGGTCACATCTGGCCATGGACGATATACGGGAGTCCATTGCCGAGCTGGCATATTACCGGGAACACTTTATCCGAGCTTGATCAGGGCTTGCCGCTGCCTGTTTCCACAGGGGCGTTTTCCTTTGTTTTTTCTCCAACAGCTTCTTCTGCAGCTTCCTGGGCAGCTTCTGCGTCTTCACCTTCCAGCCCGACCACGTTTAGAACCTGTTCAAACAATGTTCTGCGGGGCGGTTGCCAGTCGGGGACGGAAATGATGGTTTCCTGGTTCCTGAGGGCGCCTTCGCCCTGGATCGGTGGCAGGGGCTGGTAATCACCGACGATGCGCACCAGCAAGTCATCCTCAAAGTACAGAGCCAGGTGTTTTTCCAGCTCGATATGGCCTATACCCATGCCATAGTAATAGTCCCAGCGGTTGTCATGAAAAATATCCTGAACCAGGGCGGTGCCCATCACCAGCTGCACCTGTTTTTTGTGCATTCCGGGGCGAAGCTGATTCACATTGTCCTGCGTAATAAGATTTCCCTGGATGATCTGGGGACGATAGATGAAAGGCAGTTTTTCCAGGGAATTGGGGATGGCGTTGCCAAAAAAATCCCAGGTGTCGTTGTCGATATTTATGCTGCTGCAAGCGCTCAGGCTTGCGCTCAGGGCAACAGAAATGAGAAGCTTACGCATTGGCGTCCCGTGTAGACTGGTATATGTTCAGGCGCACATGATAACGGATTCCGCCAGTGGCGGCATCTGAATTGGAGATTGAGACGGTATGGATCAGCAGACAATTCGCAAGGCCGGTTTGAAGGTGACCCTGCCCAGGATGAAGATTCTGGAGATCCTGGAAGAAAACGCCCAGCGGCATATGACTGCGGAGGAGGTCTACAAGGAACTTCTGTTGCGGGACGAGGAAATCGGATTGGCTACGGTTTATCGGGTACTCACCCAGTTTGAGACCGCCGGTTTGGTGGAGCGCCATCACTTTGAAGGTGGTCAGGCGGTTTTCGAGCTGAACCGCGGCAAGCATCATGATCACATTGTCTGTATCGACTGTGGCAAGGTGGAGGAGTTCATGGATGAGACGATTGAAAAATGCCAGGCGAAGATTGCCCAAAAACACGGCTTCAGGATGGCTGATCATTCCCTGATTTTGTATGGTGAATGTGAGGATCCGGAATGCCCCAATCGCCCGAAGTAATTTACCACTCGACCATTTCCCTGGCGTGAGCCAGGGTTTGTTTGGTGATGTTGAGGCCCCCGAGCATACGGGCAATTTCTTCAATCCTCTGCTCCTTGTCCAGAGCCATAATCCGGGTTTCCGTGATTTTTCCATTGGTGCGCTTACTGACCTGCAAATGCCGGTTTGCCTGGGATGCAACCTGGGGCAGGTGAGTGACGCACAATACCTGGTTTTGCGTTCCCAGTTGCCTGAGTAACTTCCCTACTGTTTCAGCAGTAGCGCCGCCTATGCCTGCATCTACTTCATCGAAAATCAGGGTCGGGATCTGACTGCAGTTGGCGGTTGCCACCTGGATTGCCAGACTGATGCGTGAAAGCTCTCCGCCCGAGGCGACCCTGGCCAGAGGTGCCAGGGGCTGACCGGGATTGGTGCTGACCAGAAAGGTGATCTGGTCTGCGCCATTGGCGCACAGCCGTGCTTCCGGCAGGGGAGCAATATCTACTGCAAATATGCCGCCTTTCAACCCTAGCTGCTGCATGCTTTCGGTGATGGTTTTTTCCAGTCTGGCTGCGGCTTTGGTGCGGCTTTTGCTGAGCTTTTCTGCTGCAGCAAGAGATGCCTTCTCCAGATCCCTGACTTCCTGCTCCAGTTGTGCCAGGGTGATGTCGGCATTTTCCAGGCCATCTTGTTCCCGGGACAGCTTGTCCAGCAGTTCCGGCAGCTCTTTGGCGGGAATGCGGTGCTTGCGCGCCAGCTCATGAATGGCTCCCAGCCTCTGGTCGATTTCCTCGAGCAGTTGTGGGTTGGACTCGATGTGGCTGGCGGAATCCTGCAGCAGGCCCAGAGCTTCTTCCACCTGGATTCTTGCACTGTCCAGCAGTTCGGCAGCAGGCTGCAGCTGATCATCCAGGTTGATCAGTTGTTCCAGCTGCACACAGGCATGTGCCAGGCCGGGTTGGGCTCCGTGTTCATCGTCAAGCAGCAGCCGGATCAGGGTTGCCAAGTCGCTTCCCAGCTGGTCGGCGTGAGCCAGTTGCCGCTGTTTTAAAGCCAGTTCGTCCAGTTCTCCAGCCTGTAGCTGCAATTGTCTGAGTTCGTCGATCTGAAATTGCAGGTAGTCCAGGCGCTGCGCCCGATCCATTGACTGTCGCTGTAACTCCTGCAGCTGTTGTTGCTTGAGCCGGTATTCCTTGTGGGCTGTGAGCATTTTGGAAAGGAGCTGTGCGTGGCCAGCGTAGGCATCCAGCAGGTCGCGTTGTGATCCTTGCTGCATCAGCAGCTGGTGCTCGTGCTGGCCGTGGATGCTGACCAGCCTGCTTCCCAGCTCCAACAGCAGGGCGGCGGGGACGGGACGGTTGTTGATAAAACAGCGGGAGCGCCCCTGACGCACCAGGATGCGGCGAATGATGCATTCCCCTTCGCTGTCCAGAGCATTGTCTTGCAGCCATTGCTTGATGTCAGAAGCATCACCAAGATCAAATTCTGCATTGATTTCCGCCAGGTCACAGCCACTGCGAATCATGTTTTTGTCTGCCTTGCTGCCCAGCGCCAGACCCATGGCGTCGATGAGAATGGATTTCCCCGCGCCGGTTTCTCCGGTAAGGGCGGTCATGCCGGAGTTCAGTTCCAGGGAGAGTTCGCGCACGATTACCAGGTTCTTAATCTGAATGTGTTGCAACATGGCCATGCTCAGGGATGTCCCCCCCAGCCCAGCTTGGCACGCAACAGGTTGAAATGGTCGTGATCCACGGGATGGAACAGGCGTATGGGCTTGGGGTATTTGCGCACTACTAGCTGGTCTCCCGGTTCCAGCGTCAGGCTGGATTGGCCATCACAGGTTATGCGAACGTGCTGCGTATTGGTGCGACCGCTGGTTTCTATGCAGATTTCGCTGTCGCCGTGCACCACAATCGGCCGGTTGCTGAGGCGGTGAGGGCAGATGGGCACCAGGGCAATGGCGTCCAGACTGGGTTCCAGCAGCGGGCCGCCACCGGACAAGGCATAGGCGGTGGAGCCGGTGGGGGTGGAAATAATGATGCCGTCCGAGCGCTGGGAATCGACATAGCGGCCATTGATGCGCGTTTCAAATTCGATCATGCGGGCGCTGTTCCATTTGTGCAGTACCACGTCGTTCAGCGCCAGCTGCCGTTGCTGATCGCCGATGCGGGCCTCGAGAAGAAATCGCTGATCTTCGATATAATCTCCCTGCAGGATGGCAGTAAGCGCTTCCAGCATGCGTTTTGGTGAAATATCCACCAGAAAGCCCAGCCTTCCCAGATTGATGCCTACCAAGGGGACGTCTTCGTCGGCGATTTCTCTGGCGGCGTTGAGAAGACTGCCATCTCCGCCAACAACAATGGCCAGGTCACAGACCCGTGCCAACTCCGCCTTGGAGGGCAGATATTCCTTTTGCTCCAGTGCCAGGGCAGCACTTCTTGCAAGAGAAACTGTCAGCCCCATGTCAACGAGGAAACAGTAGAGTTTCCGCAACGTGGGGGCAAGGCTGTTGTCCCCGGGTTTGGCGATCAGTCCGATGTGTTGAAATCTGCTGTTGAAATCGGGCAATGCACTGTCGATCAGGTGGCAAGGAATGTACTATACAAGATAACATTCATCAGGAAAAATGAAAGGGGCAGGGCAGTTGACGATATAATTCATCCTTGGAATCCAGGTTGTATGACAGGACATGCTGAACGAACAATCACTCAATGAACGCGCCCAGCACTTCCTGAAAGTGCTTATCGAACGGTATATCCGCGATGGACAGCCGGTGGGTTCGCGCACCCTGGCGAACGACGCTGCCCTGGAGCTCAGTCCTGCCACCATCCGCAATGTTATGGCGGATCTTGAAGAACAGGGGCTGATTACCTCGCCCCATACTTCGGCGGGGCGGGTGCCCACGGTAAACGGCTATCGCCTGTTCGTGGATTCGCTGATTTCCCTGCAACCGGTGGCTAAGCATTCCATCAAGCGGCTGCACGAAGAGCTGGGAGAAAAAGAGGCGCCCCAGAATCTGGTGGAAACCGCTTCACGCTTTCTGTCCGGCTTGACACATATGGCCGGCGTGGTAATGATTCCCCGTCATGACCAGATCGTAATCCGTGAGCTGCAATTTGTGCATCTGTCTGATACGCGGGTGCTGGCGATTCTGGTCACCAGCCAGGGGGAGGTGCTGAATCGCATTGTAGAAACCTCCAGGCTTTTTTCCCGTAGTGAACTGGAGCAGGCCAGCCGCTTCATCAATGCCCATTACAGCGGGTTGGAGCTGGATGCGATCAAGTGCAAGATCGTGCAGGAAATGCAAGGCCATCAGCAGGATATGGACAGATTGATGCGCGAAGCCCTGGTGATTGCCGACAAGGCGCTGCAGGATGAAGACGAGGAGCAGGATTATGTGGTTTCCGGCCAGACCAACCTGATGGATTTCGATGAACTGGCGCAGCTGGATCGTATCAAGATGATGTTTGACGCCTTTTCCGAGAAGCAGGAAATCCTGCACCTGCTGGATCGCTGTAGCCAGGCTGAAGGTGTGCAGCTGTTCATCGGTGAAGAATCCGGTTATGGCCCCTTGGAGAAATGCAGCGTGGTCACGGCTCCCTACGAAATGGACAATACGGTGGTTGGCGTGCTCGGGGTGATTGGCCCAACCCGCATGGCGTATGACCGGGTGATTCCCATAGTGGACATTACCGCAAAAATGTTGGGAGCTGCCTTGAAATCGGTCTGAACCGGCCTTATTTCCCAAAACATCGATATTTGAGTCCTTTTTTGCCTGGATTTGCAGGGGAAGGGGGTTTTCGACATTAATTTGCTGGCAAGAGGTAAGAAACCAGATGGACAAAGAGCAGGAATATGGTGGTGAGGAGCTGACCGAACCCGAACGCGGCGACAACCAGGAGGATCTGTCTCCCGAGAAACTGGGGCGGCTTCTGGAAGATGCGCGCAACAAGGCAGATGAGCACTGGAACCAGGTTGTCCGCACCCGGGCCGAACTGGATAACCTCAAGAAGCGCCACCAACGGGAACTGGAAAATGCGCACAAGTACGGACTGGAAAGATTTGTCGGGGAATTGCTGGGGGTATGGGACAGCCTGGAACTGGGCTATAACGCCGCCCGGGAAAACCATGATGTGGAAAAGCTCCTGGAAGGTACAGAATTGACGCTGAAAATGCTTCAAGACGCCATGAACAAATTCGGGGTGGAGCAGATTGACCCGACAGGCGATGCGTTCAACCCGGAGCTGCACCAGGCC